>CAZLJS010000210.1:0-3173 GCA_964559895.1 uncultured Sangeribacter sp. | reverse complement strand
CGATGACCGCTATCAACGACCAATAGGTATTCTTATATCGTATCTCCTGCGTGGAGAGGTTATACACCTCGCATTGCTTTACTATATCCTTGATAATCAACGTATATTCCTCACGTTCCTGTGCCAGACGAGCATAGTCTGTTTGTCGCTGAGTGTTGGCGATGATGATATGGTTGTAGGCTGCGGGATAGTCCTTCTGGGCGGCATATATCTTGCCGTAGATGTCGTGGAGGTAAGAGACAATCTTATCGTTGGCGGGGAGGAAGGATAGCAGGCGGCTCGCCATATCGAGCGTATGCAACGCCTTGGCATAGTCGCCGTGATTGAAATAGGTTTCAGCTAGGTTGCAATATGCGTAACACTCTGTAGATTTGTTGTTTACCTTTTGACAAAGCTCGATAGAACGGGAATATAGCGCCTCGGCACGCTCCACATCATTTTCATACGTGGCGAGGTTACAAATCAGGGCGCTCTCAAAGATGGAGTCCTTGACCTCCTCAGCGAGGCGGATACTATTGTTGAACGCGGCGCGCGCCTTGGAGTCGTTGGCGCTGTTGGAATAGAGGTCACCGAGATAGGTGTATATCATCATCGTTTCGCGCTTATTGCCATTGGCTTTGCTCTGCTTAAGGCTCTCGAGCAGTAGCGTCTCCCCCTTATCGTAAGACTCCAGCGAGGAATAGCACGCTCCCATACCCAACGAGATCAGATCCTGAAGCTTAGTATCATCGGAGGATGAATAGCCGTTGGCATACTCAAACACCTGCAGCGCTAGATCGGCATATTGCTGATTATAAAGCGCCCATCCCAGATATGCCAGTGCTTTGCAACACTGCGGGGCATAGCGACGTCCATTCGCATCGAGATACGCCTCATACAGGGGGCGTATGGCAGCTTTTGGGTCTTGGCGACGCAACGTATTGGCGCTCTCTATGCGGTCGTCGAGCTGCTGTTGCGACTCCGCCGAAACGCTGAATATTGAGGTAATGATAACTATGATTGATATATATAGCTTTTCCATTTATCCACTAGAGGTTAGTTCCGTACTGCCCTGGATGACGCCTTGACAGTAATAATGTGCAAAATAAATAAAAAAGTCTATATAATCACAGTATTTAAAGATAAATTTCCATTTAGATAGCACAAATATTTGAACCGGGTGTGGTTTTGCGGAATCGGAAGGGTGATCGGCGGGGTTGACTCATCAAAACCAGCATGATGCGTAGCGGTCGGTCGAGGGTTGGCACTCTCAGGCTTCGCAAGTGAGCCGACATCAAGCCTGAGGGGTGATAATATGGCATTAGTGATAACTTTTCCATCTCTTGTTAGCGTTTATGTTTAATGTCGGCACAAAAGTAGCGGCGGAGATATGCCATTGTGTTGCATACCTCCGCCGTATAGTTATAAACAGGGGCTATTAATCGACTTGGAAGTGGTTGCCGGTAGTTTTGACGATGTTTTCGTAATACTCTTTGTCGTAGCCGGGGAAGTCGGGACGGGCGGGCATATGCTCCTTAGTATAGATGAAGTTGCCGTTCTCATCGACCTGTTTGCGGTTGCCGTCGAGGTATCTGACGAGAAGGAACTGTGCCAAAGCGCGGTATTCGTCGGTAGCTTTCTTGGCTATCTCGGCGCCCTCTACGTTCATTTTGAGAATCATCTTGTTAAGCTCTCCGGCATTGTAAAGCTGCAGGAGCTCACGGTCTTTAGCGTCGCGGCTGCTGATAAACTCTGTCTCCAGGCGGCTCTGCACCTTGCGGATATCAGGTATCATGAGGTCGTAACGATGGTATGCTTGGTTAGCCACCCAGTTGTTCATCCAGAAATTGGAGTCCATAGAGAAGGTGAGCATGTCGCCGTTGTCTTCGCTAAGCTCGTGGGGCACAGCTGTCATGGAGCAGTAGAAAGGCATATAGACGGTGGTGTTGGTGTCGTCTGTGCCGAACCATAGTATGCCACCGAGCGCGTCGGGGAGGGAGCTGCGCAATTGGCTCACGAAGCTCCAGCCGGTCTGTTGTGTAGCGATGGCGCGCTCCATGCAGTAGTTCTTACCATCCACCTCGAAGTCCATAGGACGCCAACGATATGGCACCTTGTTGGGACCGGCGCCTATGTCGCTAGTCATATTAAAGGGGGTGTCCTCGAAATGGTCGCGCATACGCTCCTGCATCTCGGCGAGGGATACCTTCTTCTCTGGATAGACGTAGAGGGGCATGGGGTCGTTGCTCTCGCCGCTGCACCAAGCGTAATATTTCTCTGAATCGGCGTTGAAGCGACGGAAATAGCTCCAGACGCGGGCATCGCAGCCGCGACGTGTGGAGACGCTATGGTTCTCAAAAGCGTCGGCAAAAGAGAAATCCTCATCCTTGCCGGTGAAATAGCCGCGTTTGCGGGCGAAGGAGATAAGGTCTTTGGCATATCTCACATTCTCTTTATCCTTAAGGTTGACTTTGCGGATACGTGGTTCGTTGGCATGGCCTGAGATAGCACCATCGGGGATTCTTACGGCGATCCACACGGCACCCTTCTCGGCACCTTTGCCAATCATCTCCATCACCCACACCTCGTTTTTGTCGGCGATAGAGAAGGATTCACCTTCGCTGGCATAGCCATATTTAGCTACGAGATCTGTCATCACGTCGATAGCCTGGCGGGCGGTCTTGGAGCGCTGCAATGCGATATACATCAACGAGCCGTAATCGACGATAGCGTTGCCAGTGGTATCGGCCAATTCCTCATGGCCACCCCAGGTACTCTCGGCGATAACTACCTGATGCTCATTCATATTACCAATCACATTGTATGTCTCAGCCACCTCGGGGATTTCGCCGAGGTATTTACCGGTGTCCCAATCCACGACTTTGCGCATCTCTCCGGCGCTATGTTTCGCAGCGGGGATATGATAAAGGGCGCCGTAGAGTGTGTGGGAATCGGCGGCGTAAGTGACCATCACCGAGCCATCGGCAGTGGCACCTTTCGTTGCGATAAGGTTAGTGCAGGCGTCGCTGGTAGATGGTATAGCGAGCAAGCCGGCGGCTATCGCAGCTGTCAATGATGTTAGTCTCATATACTTTGATTTTTAATTAGTTTTAAAGGTAAATGCCTGGAATCGCGTCTTGCGGCTTCCATTTGCGAAGTTACTAAAATTTATTGAAGCGGCAAAAGGATGGAGG
>CAZLJS010000209.1:0-3222 GCA_964559895.1 uncultured Sangeribacter sp. | reverse complement strand
ATGCTTGCGAGCGCGTTTACAGAGATGCCCGCATCACATCAATCTATGAGGGTACAACCCAGCTCCAAGTAGTAGCAGCTATCCGCCACGTCACCACTGGCACTTACCTCAACTATATCCGCGAGCAAGAGGCTAAAGAGGTACCTGCTGAGTTGGAGAATGTAAAAGCCACATTGGTAGCTATGACAAATCAATATGAGGAGGCTGTCAAAGCAGTATTGGCTGCTGAGAACACCAAATATGTTGACTTCATGGCACGTCGCCTCGTAGAGATGGCAGGTCACATCGTGATGAGCTACCTTCTTCTCGACGACACCATGCGCAACGGTGAGTTTGAGCGTTCATTGAGAAACTATGTACGCTTTGGCAAAGCCGAGGTGGCTAAACACGCTGAGTTTATCGCCAACTTCAACGTAGAGCAACTCGACAGCTATCTTTACTAATCCATAGATAGCGCATCATATAGGCGGCGGGAAGGATACCACTTTCCGCCGCTTTGCAATTTCAGGGTACACTAGGTATATCTGTTATGGCACGATTATTGTAACAGAGCAGTTGTGATTATTGTGGCGTAACCTATGTTTGCCACAAAAGGAGATAGAAATATGAGAAATGATTTTGAACGACAGTTTAAGCCCGTGTTAGAATCCGCTCAATCAGAGGCGCGTAAATTCAATTCCTCTATGATAAGAAGCGAGCATCTAGTCTTAGGCGCGCTCCATAGCAGGGAGGGTAGCGTGAGGCAGATACTCACTAAGCTCAATGTGCCATTGAAGCAGATGGCGCAGGAACTGGAATCGCAGATTGTGGCAGACAATAATAACGCAGATTTAAATATCGCCACCAAAACATCTATCCCGGGGATATCGCAGAATATACATCCGGGAGCAGTGCGCTTTTTGCAATTGGCTGTGTCTGAGGCGCGTAAGATGAATAGCTCTAAATTGCTGGGCGCTCATCTGCTGTTGGCTCTTATTCACGACGAACGTTCTCTCGACAGCCCGTTCTTAGAAAAACTGAAACACCAGTATTTAAACTTTGATATATCAATTACCAGCGTGAACCCAAGCGAAATGTTTGACATGACAGACGCTTTCCGCCCCGACGATGACGACATGGACGAGGATGACAGCATGTATTCCTCCTCATTCCAAGCCGGCAACAATCGAAAGCGCCAGAAGAGGGATAAAGACGCGCCTACTACCGGTACTCCGGCACTGGATAAGTTTGGCGTTGACATGACAAAAAATGCAGAAAATGGCAAACTAGACCCCGTGGTTGGCCGTGAAAAGGAGATAGAGCGTTTGGCTCAAATCCTTTCCCGCAGAAAGAAGAACAACCCTGTGCTTATCGGCGAACCGGGTGTGGGTAAATCAGCCATTGTCGAAGGCCTTGCCCTGAGAATAGTGCAGAAAAAGGTGTCGCGTATCCTCTTTGACAAGCGTATTATCGCTCTGGATATGGCGTCGATGGTGGCCGGTACCAAGTTTAGAGGCCAGTTTGAGGAGCGCATCAAGGCGGTGCTGGATGAGTTGTCGCATAATCCGGATATTATACTGTTTATAGATGAGTTGCACACCATAGTCGGTGCGGGCAGTGCCCCTGGTTCTATGGATGCCGCCAACCTGCTAAAACCGGCATTAGCGCGTGGCGAGATACAATGCATCGGTGCCACTACGCTCGACGAGTATCGCCAGCAGATAGAGAAGGATGGCGCCTTGGAACGCCGTTTCCAGAAGGTGCTGGTAGAGCCTACCACTGCCGAGGAGACGCTTGAGATTCTCCGTCAGGTCAAGGATAAATATGAGGAGCACCACAATGTGTATTACACCGAAGGGGCCTTGAAGGCTTGTGTCTCCCTCACAGAACGCTATGTCAGTGACCGCACATTCCCCGATAAAGCGCTTGACGCCCTCGATGAAGCGGGCTCAAGAGTGCATATCACCAATATACGGGTGCCTGAGCAGATAGAGCACCTGGAGAAAGAGATAGAGACTGTCAATGCCGAAAAGGTGTCGGCAGTCAGCAACGAGCAGTATGACTATGCAGCCAAGATGAGGGACAAGGAGGCGGAGCTTCGTGCCGAGTTGGAGAAAGCTAAAGCCGATTGGTCCAAGAGTCTTGACGAGGATCGCCAAGAGGTCGATGAGGATAAAGTGGCGGAGGTCGTGGCTATGATGACCGGCGTTCCCACCCAACGCATCGCACAAGGTGAAGGCTCACGTCTGCTGGAGATGGGCGACGCGCTGAAAGGCTCCGTGATAGGCCAAGACAACGCTATCAGCAAAATCGTCAAGGCTATCCAGCGCAACCGCATAGGCCTCAAGGACCCCAACAAACCCATTGGTACATTTATGTTCCTTGGCCCGACAGGTGTGGGTAAAACGCTTCTGGCAAAGAAACTTGCGGAATACCTATTCGACTCCGCCGATACGCTAATCCGTATGGATATGAGCGAATATATGGAGAAATTCACTGTCAGCCGTCTCGTGGGAGCACCTCCGGGATATGTGGGATATGAGGAGGGTGGCCAGCTCACAGAGAAGGTCCGTCGTCATCCCTATTCCGTGGTCCTCTTGGATGAGATAGAGAAGGCGCATCCCGACGTGTTTAATATCCTACTTCAAGTTATGGATGAAGGCCGTCTTACCGATTCTCTGGGCCGCAAAGTGGATTTCAAGAATACCATACTTATCATGACCAGCAACGTCGGCAGTCGTCAATTGAAGGAGTTTGGCTCGGGTGTCGGCTTTAACACCGGTGTACCCAATAAGGAGCAGTCGCAGGCTATCGTCTCCAAAGCACTTAGCCGCGTATTCTCTCCGGAGTTCCTCAATAGGGTAGATGACATAGTGATGTTTGACCAGTTGGATAAGAAAGCGATATGCGATATCATTGACCTGGAGTTGAAGGATTTCAATTCACGCATATTGAAACTCGGCTATACATTGGCAATCTCCGACAAAGCCAAGGATTTCATCGCCAACAAAGGCTACGATATCCAATATGGAGCACGTCCGCTCAAGCGTGCCATCCAGAAGTATCTGGAGGATGAATTGGCAGAACTGCTGTTGAGAATCAGTAGCGAGGAGAAGAGCGGCTCCGCTATCGTGGTGGACCATATAGATGGCGATGATAAGCTGTCTATCAATCTAAAAGAGCCAGACAGCGACATAGTAGCAGCTGAGAACTAAAATAGACACATACAGATTAAAGAGGCGA
>CAZLJS010000208.1:0-3273 GCA_964559895.1 uncultured Sangeribacter sp. | reverse complement strand
CATCAACGCCAAAAGTTGTTTCGCCTTCAGAAATGATTGCAATTCTATCTAAAGGCAAATATTCAGCGGATATTAACAGATAAAATTCAACTGTGATACAAGTTTCCTCGGAGTAGCCTCGCAATTTTTATTGCGAGGCTGCACTACCCTATCGTGTCATTGTGGTAATCTCTCTCGCCAAGGATGCTTTGTATTTGGCTCTATCCTCCTCTAGGAGGGCATCGAGTTCCACGATGGCGCGAGGTCCTTCGGGGAGCAACGATTTCCAGCCGTTCTCTATCAGCGCGCGTATCCACTGCTTCTCCATGGTGGCGAAGTCGGCAAATGCGTCGCGGAGGATGGCTTCTATCTCGTCCAAGCTCTCTGCCTCAAGGATATAGCTTATTATAAAGCGGGGCACTACGCCTCCTGCCAGATCTACCCATTCGGTGAAATGTGGCATCTCGGGGCTCTCGGTGACTTCGGCAAACCCTTCGACATGGCTATGCTCGTAGAGATAACGCAGAATAGCTATCATATATAGGTGTTTGCCCGACTGTATCGCGGAGGGGCGTATCGCCACGCCTTGTGTGCGTATCAATCCATCTTCGTCGGGGGTATATTCCTCTATCTCCTCAAGCAGCTTTAGTCCCTGGATGAGCATACCCACGGTATATGGGTTGAGCACGTCGAAGTTGATATTGTCGTGGAGTGGGAGACGTCGTTTGACACGGCGGTCGCGCACGGGCCATTTCTGGGCGTCGCGCAGCAGGCCGCAGCTCTTAATCATCTGTCCGGGAGCCACTATGGTCTCGCCGTTCTCCGTGCCGAAGAGATAGGAGAAGGGGAACGGGGAGGTATTGGGATGCGTCTTATGGTTGCCCATGAGCATGGAGAAGGCGCCGAGGCGGCCACCCCACATCATATATGAGTTAGAGGCAGTCTTCACGCCACGCTCCATCATGCCCCAATGCACCGGTCCCATCTTATACATATGGTTACTGAAGTTGGTGCCGCTGCCCGCGTTCATGAAGGATGTCTGAGCGGCGATGAGCAATGATGCTTTATGCATACTCACGGTGTATGGTCCCGCGAAGAGGGCACAGGCTTCGCCGTTCTCCATAGAGCAGTTGGCGAAGAATAGGGAGTCGTGGGCGGTGAAGCCTTTCTCGAGCATCGCTCCCTGACCCACATATACGTTTCTGAGGAGTGTACCGCTATCTACCACGCCATCCTCCACTATAAATCCGTTGGCATCGACGTCGCTACCGATGAATGCCAAGCATTTGCCTGCCGGAGCGTTGTTGATGACGCTGCCGTTCACCAAATGCGAGGCGCCCTGGATGGTGACTTCGGCACCGATGTGCACGTTAATTATAGTTTTGGCGTCGAGGATCTTAGCGTTGTCCTCTATATCTTTATCGTAGAGATTGGCATCCCAACGCTCTTGCAGCATCGGGAGCAAGGTATCCTCTGTCCATGAGGGGTTTAAGGTCATAATGGCCGCCATCTGGGCATTCAGTCCGGGATAGATATACACGGGTCTGGAGCCGGTCTCGTCGAGCACCGACACTGCCGTGCCCACACCACACACAGCCTCCGCCTCGGCGATGTAGCGTCCCACGTTGGAGATGGTGACGTTGTTACCGATGCGCGCGCCTTGCAATATTCCCAGCACGTTGCGGATGGAGGGGTTGTCGCCTATGGTGCAGTCTGCTATCACCGCATTGCGGATACCTGCCAGGGGTCCGGCGTCGCGGCTGACTTTTCCTATCGTCACTTTTCCAGAGAAATCCACATTGCGAATTAGCGATAGGTCGGAGCCGGCGGCTATCTCAACAGAGTCCCAATCGGTGGCGAAGCACCCTTGGCTCTGTAGCCGGTTTATATCATTGGAGTTCATCATTTTCGTCATATTTTTCATATAGGAAATCGTTGTAGGGGAAGCGTGCCGTGTGTATCTCTTTTGCTTTGGCATATAGCATCGCCTTCAACGCGTCTATATTGATCTTATGTTTGGCGGAGATGAAGATACAGTTGTTGTTCATCTTAGCCATCCATGTTTCTTTCAATTGGTCGAGCGATATATTCTCGCGGGTGGCGGGTGTAAGGTCATCCTCTGCTTTGGGAACGTAGGTGAAGGCATCTACCTTATTAAACACCAGAATCTGGGGCTTATCCTCAGATTTACAAATCTCGCGGAGGGTGCGGTTGACCACGTCTATCTGCTCCTCAAACTGGGGATGCGAGATATCTACCACGTGTACTAGCACGTCGGCCTCTCTCACCTCGTCGAGGGTAGATTTAAAGCTATTGACCAGGTGAGTAGGAAGCTTACGGATAAACCCTACGGTGTCGGTCAATAGGAAGGGGAGGTTCTCTATCACCACCTTACGCACCGTAGTGTCGAGGGTGGCGAAGAGTTTATTTTCAGCAAAAACGTCGCTCTTGCTCAATAGGTTCATCAGTGTGGATTTACCCACGTTGGTATATCCCACCAAGGCGATGCGGGTGAGGTTGCCGCGGTTCTTGCGCTGCACACCCTTCTGCTTGTCGATGTCCACCAGCTGCGTTTTTAGACGCGATATTTTGTCGAGGATGATACGGCGGTCGGTCTCTATCTGTGTCTCACCGGGGCCACGCATACCGATACCGCCACGTTGGCGCTCCAGGTGGGTCCACATACGCGTCAGGCGGGGCAAGAGGTATTGATACTGTGCTAGCTCCACCTGCGTCTTGGCGGTGGCTGTCTGGGCACGTTTGGCGAAGATGTCGAGAATGAGGCTGGTGCGGTCCAAGATTTTGGTCTGCAACTCCTTTTCTATATTGCTGACCTGTTTTGTGGTGAGGTCATCGTCGAAGATGGCAAGCTTGATGTCGTTATCCTCAACGTACTGGCGTATCTCCTCGAGCTTACCGGTGCCCACATAAGTGCGCGGGTTGGGATATGGTAGTTTCTGTAGAAAACGCTTTTGCGCCACCGCGCCGGCTGTATCTGCCAGAAATTCCAGCTCATCGAGGTATTCGTTGGCTTTGGTTTCATTTTGCTGTTCGGTGATGAGGCCCACAAGGATGCAGGACTCACTCAATGGGGTTGCTGTTGGCACTTCTTTCATGCGGTGGATTGATTTATTTTCTTGTTTTTAATTGGCAAAGATAATGCCAAAATCTGAAATATGGAAATTATATCTCATTTCAGTCATATATAAAAAAAGCTGTTTCCTTTAGAGATTTACTATATCATGGTATCAGGTAAAAAGGGATTTAGTATTTAAGTTTCGTTTCTTTTCTGCG
>CAZLJS010000207.1:0-3324 GCA_964559895.1 uncultured Sangeribacter sp. | reverse complement strand
ATTTGATCGACGTTAGAGGCGAAGCTCACACCCTCTACTTGTCGCAACAAGACGGCATCGTAGATGACGTCGAGGTAGTTGATGGTCACGTTCCAATACCAATCCTCGTCATCCTCGTCGTAATAGTATTCGGCGCAAGAGGCATACATGCCCGACTGCGGTGTGATCTTGGAGAAGTCATCAGAGACCTTTAGCGTAAGGCCGTTGACCTTGTCCAAGTAACCGATGCCATAAGGGTTGCCGGCACGTAGAAATATCTTTTCATCGTCGGAATAAGTGCCTATCTGTTGACATTCGCCAATGCGGGAATTAAGCATCGGCGCTGCTATGCTTATCTCGTGAGTGTCGGGGTTGTAACTGCCATTGGCGGGGATGGGGTTAAGCCCTGTCACGTCAATTAGGTTAGTAAGAGCCGCTGTCTTAGCTGTCTCGTCGATGTTGGCATATACGGCATACTTGACATTGTATCCGCCTGAGGCATACATATTGTTACCCTCAGTGTCAAACATAGATTTGCCAAACAGAATGTATTTGACACCTGTAGGATTCTCATCATTGCGAGATGCGCGCATATCCCTCTTTAGAGGTGTCGTTTGAGATACTTTACAGGTATTCTCCAAGGCATCCTTATTGAGGCCTTCGCTCGTGTGTGCTTGCATAATCGCTATCCCGGAGATCGCTATGCAGGCACTTAGAATAAAAGTAGCTTTCTTGTTCATAGATTGTCGGTTTAGTAAATTTGTTTGCTCGCAAAATTAGCGATTGCCATTGCCTTATAAAATTTCTGCGTCATATCTATACACTTAATATCGGATGTAGTACCTGAATAAAAATACTACATATATCTAATGTGTTGATATGTAGATATATAAGTGTTTGGATAAAAACGAGGATTCTACTATTTGTCGTAGTCTTTTAACGACGTTTTTGTAATTAATGAGGATTTATTAACTTTGTGGTAAAATAAAATATCATGAACGATAAATCTCAATATATAAAAGCATTAGTGGCTCTATTGACAACAATAATCATGGTGGCAAATCTCCATGCCAAGGATGTGGATGCGTTGCAGATTAAAGCTGAGTATTTCAATGCGAAGGTTAAAGACCGCAATGAGGGCTTTGCCAATAAACTTTGTTATATAGACTCACTAATCAATATCATGGATAAGACCGACAAAAAGCAAGTGACGGCGTTGGTGCGCAAAAAGGCAGATCTGCTTTTTGACCACGGCATCTATCAGAACGCTGTGAGCAACTATAAGAAAATACTGAAAGATTCAGCCAACCTCAGCCAAAGCGAACTCTTCTATAATAAGTATAGACTCTCCTCATGCTACTATTATATTGGATTATACGACAAAGCCCTTTCAGAAGCATATAGAGTATTCTCCGTTGATAAACCCGACTCGCTAAAGTATTACAATGTCAGAAGCTATATTATCATGGGCAACGTCTATCTGCGCCTTAATAAATCTACGATAGCACGGAAATACATACAACGAGCCTTTGAAATGTTTCATGATAATGACATTCCCGCGGCTTGTTATAACGACATCGCTTTTAAACTCTATCTGGCAAAAGCCTCCGCATTAATTCTTAACAACAATTTCAAGGATGCTTTTAAGGAGATCGACGCCGCCAAATCTTACGCTAAAACCGATGTGGATAAGCTGATTATTGATATGAACCTGGCCATCATCTATGCTATGATCAATGAGAACGACCTTGCCGAAGATTACTACCAACGTATCCTGAAAAATAAAACCATACACTACAACAAGGCGGTAGCCATAAATAATTACGCGGCCTACAACCTGCAAAAGGGTAATTATGGAAAAGCCATCGAGATATGCAACAGCAATATACCTCTGCTGGACTCATTAAACGCATTGCACGCCAAAAGCAATCTATATGTGATTAAATCTCTGGCGTTTAAATCTCTTAAAGACTATAAGCAGGCTTATGAATGTTTAGACTCTGCAAATAGTATTAATGACTCCATCTTCTCTACAGATATAGAACAAAACATCTTGGACATCACCGAAAATTTTGAGCTGTTTAAGGATACTCAAGAGAAAGATTTGCTCAAGAGAATGAATATCAACCGTCAATATTTAATCGTGATACTTTCACTCCTAACTATTGTGGCAATAATAGCTATCATCCTGCTTGTGCGACGATTCGTAGCATTAAGAAAAGAGCATACGGCGCTGAAAGCGATGGTCGATAGTATCCAGATAGAACGTAAAAAGGAGATGCAATCCAATATCGAGGAGATAGAAACTAAAAATAGAGAACTGACCTCATACGCCCTGAAAATGGCAAATATCAACGACTCTATTAATGAAATAGTTGAGACCGGATCTAAATTATCTTCCGACAATCAAGATATCAAGCACCTGGTCAACCAACTGAAGATGCTGAAACTTAACGAGGTGACGTGGGACTCCTTCAAGATATATTTCGAGCAGATACATCAGTCCTTCTTTACCATCTTGAATAGCAAACATCCGGATCTGACCAATGGCGAAATACGAATGTGCGCGTTTATCGTCATGAAAATCCCCACCAAAGATATAGCGATACTGACCAATAGAAGTGTGAGGACAATAGAGACATACAAATATCGACTATCCAAGAAACTCAATCTGTCGGTAGAGGAGAATCTTGCCGATTATCTGGAATCAATGGTCAAGTAGCCAAGTCATATGCGACACATCAAAAATGGCGGGTAGCAAAAGCTATCCGCCATCTTTATCTTGTATCTATGATATATTAACCCTCAGTGATAGACTCAGTGGGGCATACACCTGCGCAAGTGCCGCAGCTGATGCAGGTGTCAGGATCGATTTTATAGATGTCACCCTCAGAGATAGCCTCTACGGGGCAAACAGGGGCGCAAGTGCCACATGCGATGCAAGTATCGCCGATTACGTATGCCATAATTTGTAATTTTTAGAGTTAGTTTTTAGATTTAGTTGTTTTTAGTGGTGCAAATTTACACCGATTTTTTTGATACACAAAACTTTTCGCCGATATTTTTCGCTATAACACATTTATTTGACGATGATAGAACTTTTATGGCACTTCAGACGTTGACATATTATTAATCCTCTAAACACTTACGACCATGATACTTGCACGCAGTTATCAATCCAGAGAGGAGGCCTTTATAGTACAAGGGCTATTGAGGAACTTCAACATCGAAAGTTATCTCAACAGTAATGCCGTCAGCTCCATCTTCCCCGCCCCCAATGGTGGCATCGAAAGGACAGACCTATACGTGGATGAGAGCAATGCGAAAGCTGTGGAAGAAATTCTT
>CAZLJS010000206.1:0-3379 GCA_964559895.1 uncultured Sangeribacter sp. | reverse complement strand
ATGTCACGATGATGCCGCAGAGCCATGCGGGCTTTCCTCACTAAAAATCTACTGACCCGGTATTATACATGTCCTGATTAATACCAGTTGATACCGTTGCTTGTGGAGGAACGTTTGTCGTATTTGAGGTCCTTGAGCATAGAGGACTTCACTGCGATATGGAAGTTGAAGGACTTATACGGCCCCACAGGGATGAAGGAGGCGGAGAGAGAGAAACAGTGAAGGTCGCGCGTCACGGAGCAGTTCATATATGCGATCTTGTGTGTATCGAAATTATATGAACCCGACAGGGAGAAATTCCAGTTGGCTGTGGGACGTATCTGTCCGGAGAAGGATAAATTCTGCGTCCACTTGCCGGAATAATCCAGTTTATCATAATCAAACGCTCCGTAGCCGTAATTAACAGAATAGTTGAATGTTAGACTCCAAGGCACTGACCATGGGGCATAACCGTCGGCGTCGGAGCCGTTATCACCCTTCTTGGTATTTTTGTTGCGGTGCTTGGATGCTGAAGCGGCGAAGTCGTCGTCGCCCTCCATATCTTCGTCATCGGGTCCTGCTCCGGCATTTTTATTTCTAGAGTCGTCGTCTGACTTGGAGCCCGACTTACGGCTAAATGTCTTTTCGTTGAAGGTATAGGAGAATGAGGTGCCTGTGCTGGAGAGCTTGGCGATGCCTTTGCCATGGCTGATGCGCAGTCTATCCACACGCACCGGAGAACCACCGGAGTTCAACGCATACATATATGGGTCCCAAGTGGCGCTCAGGTTTAGATTGAAGTTCTTCATCAAGCGCAACATCATCGAGGTGGAGATATTGCTGAAGCGCAATGAGTCGGCAGCGAAGTTGTATGACTGGCTGATGGTGAAATTCTCGATAAGAGATATCTTCTTCACACCTGTGGAGTCTTTGTCGCTTTTGACCTTCATCTCGAGGTTGTTGGCAAGGCTCCAAGAGACGATTCCCGATTTGCCGGATGATGGTGAGCCAAAGACGCCATTGGAGAAATGGTTGTATTTCACCGGCACTTCATTACCCTCGTTGTCGGGCTTGTAGTATGTGCCATAGACACCCCAGAAGGGTGATGAGAAGTCGGGCGAGGCGCTGAACGACACGGTAGGTGTCAAGACGTGGCGTATCATCTGCACCTTGTCGCCGAGGAACTTCATCGGTTTAAAGAAGCCGTATAGCTTGGTAGTGACGCCCACTGAAGCTGAGAAATCAAAGACGTTGTAGAAGCCGTAGGTGGTGTCCATGACCTCTGCGGAGGCTTGCGGATCCCATTGGCGATGCAGCTTCTGAAAATACATACGGTCGTTGAATTTTAGCGACGGGGTGATGTTGAAATATTTAAATAGTGAGAAGGTGGCTTGCACGGGCAACTGATGTTGCACGGCGTTGCGCCAATCCTTCACAAGGCTTTTCTTGAAGAACTGGTTCTGTGTGGCGGTAAGGGAGTTCTGGAATTGTCCGGAATAAGAGATTCTAATCTTCTCATACCATTTCTCACTACCCACAGCGACCTTGCGTTTGAAGGGTGATGTCTGCGAAAGGGTGACGGTGAAGTTAGGAAACGACACTGCCAATGTGGAGTCTTGTGTCCTCTGTGTGATACTCGCTGTGGAGGATACGCTCCATTTGGAGCCGGGTACACGGTAGGTAAGGTTGACCGTACTGCTCTTGGTGTTCTCGGTGAAGGCGTTGCTGTAATAGCTATTTAGGTCTGAACGGGTATAACCGGAGGTGGTGAAGTTGACCGATGCCGAGAAGGTGAGATATGGGTTGGCCTTGGCGTCCTGCTGGTGTGTCCATGCCACCTTGAAGTTGTTGGCCTTAACATAGTCGGGGCTACCCTTGTCACCTGTGATAGTGGTGATGTAGCTAAGGTCAAACGAACCTTTAAATTTGTATCTCTTGACGTATGCGCTGCGTGCGCTCAAGCCCCATGAGCCTTTGGTGTAGAGTTCACCGCGCAGGGCCAGGTCGATGTTGTCGCTGATGGCGAAGTAATAACCGCCGTCGCGGAGGTAGAAGCCCTTGTTGTAATCATCACCGAAGGATGGGAAGATGATACCGCTGGAATAGTCTTTGGTGAAGGGGAAGAAGCCGAATGGTACGGCTAGCGGCAATGGCACATCGGCAAGCACCATATATGCCGGACCGGTGACGATATTCTTCTTCGGGATGACTTTAGCCTTGGTTAGCTGGAAGTAGAAGTGAGGGTTCTCGTGGTCCTCGCAGGTGGTATATTTGCCGTCGGCGACGAAATAAGTGCCGTCCTCCATCTTTTTGGTGGCGCCACCGGTGAGGAATCCCTCTCCTTGCTCGGTAACGACGTCGGTGATATATCCGCGCTGTGTCTTGAAGTTATACTTCATGGTCTTGGACTCATACTCGCCGCTCTTGTCTTTAAACACGGGATAGGAGTCTGACTGACCCAAGGAGTCAAGCATACCTGTGGCATAGACTAGGGAGCTGTCCATATCCATCTGTATATTCCCCGCGTTGAGTTTGAATTCGCCGTAATCGACGGTGCTGTTGCCATACATGAAGGCGCGGTTCTGGTCGTAGAAGACGATGGAGTCCTCCGCGGAGAAGTTGACCACGCTGTTGATGTCTGACGTCTCGTGGTTGATGCGGGTGACGCGCACGCGCTCATTAGTGTCGGTGGATTGTATCAGCGACTCTCTGTCGGAGATTTTATTGGTGCGGCTCTTAGCCACCTCTGGAAGGAGCAACGTTGAGTCGGCGGGGAGAGAATCGCCTTCCGCAAGGTTATCTCCACGCTTCATGTTGCCGTTGTTGTTCTCACGCGGACCGTCGCCCGCGGCAGATGCATAGGCACCGGCAATAGCCACTAGTCCTGCTATATATAGGGTAAAACGCCTCAATTATTCTACATTTTGCTAGGGACGACGCATAGTCATCCCCTAATAAGCTACAAAATTACAACAAAATTTCGGGTTGCGGCATATTTCAGCTGTTAAAATAGCATATCAAAGAGAAAAGTCGTCACTGGAGGTAGCATAAGAAAAGGGACGGCGCAATGCGTCGTCCCTCTCCTATTGTTGATTATTGTGTGAAAGCTAAATGATTAGATGATACCTTGAGCCATCATAGCGTCAGCCACTTTCATGAAGCCGGCGATGTTAGCGCCTTTCATGTAGTTTACATAGCCGTCAGCTTGTTTGCCATATTCTACGCAGCTCTGGTGGATGTCGCTCATCATCTGATGGAGCTTAGCATCAACCTCAGCGGCAGACCACTGCAAGTGCTCAGCATCTTGGCTCATCTCAAGGCCTGAAACGCCTACGCCACCGGCGTTAACTGCTTTACCGGGAGCATAGATAGTCTTGTTGGCGATGAATGCGTCGATAGC
>CAZLJS010000205.1:0-3383 GCA_964559895.1 uncultured Sangeribacter sp. | reverse complement strand
TCCACCGTCTATGAGGATATGCGCTACAACTGCGCTTACATCTTCACCGACTGGTATGGCGACGGCACCCTCACCCTCGACGAAAGAATCGGCAACAAGCCCCCCACAAACAACGTGTATGGCAACTACGACGAGGTGATGGATATCGACAAGAGCTTCACCGTGCCCGACGACGCCAACTTAGGCGCGGCTCGCATAAGAGTCATATACCAGAACGCCTGGACAGCCCTCGACGACGCCAACGCCTCAAACATCACCAAAGGCATCGTCTATGACATACCTATCCTCATCACCAGCATAGGAACCGGCATCGAACGCCCCGAAACCATCACCGACGCTACCCCGCAATATTTCACCATACAAGGGTTGCGCGTAGCTCCCGACCGCCTATCCCCAGGCATTTATATACGCAAAGCCGGCGACAAGGTGGAGAAGGTACTCATCACCTACTAGCCGCTGTTTCATAAAAATTTGCTATCTTTGCAAAAAGATAAGCTTACTATGGAAACAGAGATGATATATTGGCGCCACGACACCCCTATCGGAGTGAGAGTGGAGGAGATCAGCGGCGGCGAGGACAAGAGCCCCCGCCTATGGAGCTTGTTGGCTCAACAGATTTTCAGCGAAAGCGACAAAGCGACGTACCGCGTGATCGACCATTACCCCAACGGGGCGCCATATATCGAAGGCAGCGGCCAACGTATCTCCGTGAGCCATACCCCTTATCTGATGGTGGTAGCATCGCTGCCACGCACCGGCGAGGTCGATTTGGCAGAGTTCTCACCGCGCGCCGCGATGGGTATCGACGTCGAGCGTCACGACCGCCAACAGGTGCTCAAGCTGCGCGCCAAGTTCCTCTCCGACGCGGAGCAAGCCATGATACCCGCCGACTCCGTAGAGGCGAATATCACCGCGTGGACATGCAAGGAAGCGCTATTCAAAGCTGCGCTGCAAGGTGGCGAAGACTGGACCGCCAACTACACCATCCTGCAGATGCCCAACCCCGACAACGGCACCCTGGGCAAAGCGCAAGTGCGCCTCAGCTCCGGCGAGACACACCCCTTTGAGCTATACAGCTACCGCTCCGAGGATTACATCGTCACTATAGCGATATCCCCCAAATGCGCCACTTTCAAGAAAATGAAATAAAACAACGCGCCACGACGTTATATATTAATATACCCCACAATAAATTATAGTCACCATGGCTACCATTTGCATCATTTGCGCCATACTCCTTTGGTTGGCAGCCGGTTGGACGCTGTTTCGCAACCAACTGTTATCGCCGGCGCTCTCATTCCTGGGAATGTTGGTGATAAGCTACGCCACCACCTCCGAAGGGGTGCCGATGATACCCGTCAACGGCACTATCCTGATGAGTTGGCTTGGTATGACGCTGGTCGTCATGGCGGCGACGATGCTGCAGCCGCAGCCTATACGCGCGCAGCAACGCGGCGTGGGATATATGCTCATGGGAGCCCTCACAGGTATGGTGCTGGGGCTCATGGGTTTCACCTTCGCCCTGCCATTACAGATGCTTTACGGCATCATGGTGCTCGCCACCCTGGCAGGACTATTTTTTGGTTACCTATTCTTCACCCGCACACCGCAAGGCGTCAACGTAGGTCTCCACTCCGGGCACTTCTTCCGCTACCTCTTGGCTAAAGGGTTCCCCGTGGCTATCACCGTGATGATTCTCGGCGTCGTGCTCGTGATTTATATAGCTACACAGCAGTTATGATTAGAAAAAGAGTTAGATCCGCTATTATCATAGCCATGACGGCACTTTGCGTCATGGGCGTCTCCGCACGCAAAACACTCAAGGTAGAGAAACCCAACCTGGAGGATATCCACAACCAGGTACTCGACCCCGAGAGCAAATACTATTTCCCCAGACTTGAGAAAGCCTACACCGCCAACGACACGGTGATGACTCCGGAGCAATACCGCTATTTCTACCTGGGATATATGTTCCAAGAGGACTACGACCCCTATCGCGAGTCCAAATTCTCGGCACCCATCGAGGAGCTGCGCAAGAAAAGCGGCGGATACACCAAAAAGGAGCTGGACACCATCATCATGTACTCAGAGAAGGTGCTGGAGGACAACCCCTTTGACCTGCGACAGATGTCGTTTCTTATCCACGCCCTGAAAGAGAAGAAGAAGGATATGCGCGCCAAAATCTGGGAATATCGTTTGGAGAACCTGCTGGGCGCCATCAAGAGCACCGGCACAGGTGAAGATATCGACAATGCATGGTATGTGATATACCCTATGCATGAGTACGATATGATACAACTGTTGGGCTATGAGGCCACCAACGCCGAATACCCCTCAGATGGCATCGACAAGCTCATCGTGCAGCCCACCGCCGCCACTACCAAACGTCTGCGCGGCAAGACTGCCGACTGCTTCTACTTCAACGTCGCGATACCTCAAGCGCAATACGACCTCAAACACCCCGACGAGGCCGAGGAGGAGGACGACGACGTCACCGAAGTACAAGTCATCACGGTCACCGAGGAGGATTAATCCACACCGCGCCTTAGCGCGCCACTCAAACACGTTTATTAATTATCAATAGTATATATATGTCAGACAACAAAGAGAAAGTAGGAGACGGCAAATTCGTCGCTTACTCCTACACCCTTACTGACGTCGCTACCGGTAATGTGCTTTTCGAAGCCACAGAAGACGCGCCGGATGTGATGGTCTATGGCCTTAGCCAAGATGTAGTACCCGGTCTTATCGCCGCCGTTAAAGGTCTCGGCCTCGGCGACAAATTTGAGGTGACCCTTCCCAGCGCGGCTGCCTTCGGCGAACGCAGCGAGGAGTGGGTGAAGCACCTGCCCAAAAGCATCTTCCTGCAGGGTGGCAACGAATGGCCCTCTGAGGTTACTGTAGGCGCTATGGTGCCCATGATGACCGAACAGGGATTCCCCATCCACGGCTTGGTGAAAGAGATCAACGCCGATGAGGTGATTATGGACTTCAACCATCCTTTCGCAGGCATGGACGTGCGCTATGAGGGTAAAATCATAGAGGTGCGCGACGCTACTGAGGAGGAATTGCGTCCACAACACGGCTGTGGATGTGGCAGCTGCGGTGGCGGTTGCGGCGACGATGGTTGCGGTGGCTGCGGCGACAACGGCTGCGGTTGCAACTAACCGGCTGACACCACTATGGCTTTGTCAGATACGCAGCAGCTAACCCTCTGGTATAACATAAAAAAGGAGGCCTCGATGAGGTCTCCTTTTCTATTGTGTCGCATAATGATTATACGCCGAATTTGCTGAAATCTGTGTCGAGCATGTTGCCTGTTTCCATGAATGTCTCGTGGAGGGCAAAGGCTGCTTTGAGAGTGTGGGGAGTGTGAGCGGCTT
>CAZLJS010000204.1:0-3435 GCA_964559895.1 uncultured Sangeribacter sp. | reverse complement strand
CCTGCTGTGGTAAGCATGGAGGATACGGTGAAGCTGGTAGCTTGTGTGCCCGCTGTGTAGGAGCCCTCTACTGTCAACTCGTGGAACTGGTCGCCATCGCTGACGGTACCACCGGTGTAGAGCTTATATGAGCTGCCTTTCACTATCTTGGGTGAGGTGAAGAGCATGGTAGCGCGACCGCTGTAGCTAACGGGGTTCTTGAATGAGAGGATATGGTTGCCCTGGCTGTCGGTGAGCGTGATGGTGCTGTTTTGCGACAATGAGGCGGAGTATTTCACTGAGGGCTGTGTGCAGACAGAGGTCGTCGGACTGGAGGTGTCGCCACCTATGCCGAAGATCGTTCCGCCGGTAATCTTGAAGGTGTTGGAATCGCAGTCAAAGCCTTCCTCAGGGGATTTAGCACCGATAGACACTACTAAACCACCGGTGATGGTGATGGTGCCGTTGGAGTCGATGCCGTCGTTACCGGACGCTTTGCAATAGGTGCGGCCACCATTGATGACGATAGCCTTAGCGGCGTTGATAGCGTCGTCGTAGGTCTGGATATCGAGCTCACCACCATTGATAGTGAGGGTGTCTTTGCTCTCAAGGCCTTCGCCACCATCCTGAGAAGCGGAGAGGACGAAGTTGCCATTATCGACAGTAAGGTTGCCGGTGACTTTGATGACCTTGGGGTTGGCGTAGTCGGTGCTGTTGCCACCGCCACCGGGTCCCCAACCGCCCCAGTTACCGCCGGAGCTGCTGCTTTCTGTGATTCTCTTACCTGTGGTGTGGGCCTCGATGCTGGGTGAATGGTCCGCGTCACCGAAGACTGCCGCGCCATCTACCTTGATACATTTGCCCGCGCTACCGGAGTTGTTGAGCACGAAAGTGCCGTCAACCAGGTTGAGGTCGCCGTCGATGGTGATACAGGTAGAGGAGTAGGAATCGTTGTCGCCGTTAGCGTCGGTGTAAGCGGCACCGTTGCCGGAGGCTGTGATGGTGACGTTACCGCCATTGAAGGTGCAGTTGCCATCCACGGAGATACCTTTGCCCGCCTCGCCGGTGTGATTGATAACGATTTCGCCGTCGGTCATGGAGAAATCTTGTGTCTTAATAGCGGCGCAATAGGAGGGATCGCTATCCACGAGCACCACTTTGCCCGAGAGGTTGGCGTTGATCTTACCACCTGTCATGGTCATAGTAGCTTTGGTCTTGATACCTTTGCACTGGTCGCCTGAGACGGTGAGGTTGACTTCACCACCTGAGATAGTGAGGTAGTCGTCGCATTTGAGGCCTTTGGTGTCCTCAGTGGCGAGGGTGATGTCCATGGTGCCACCCTTGACGAGGATATAGCCTGTGTCTGCGTCAACGCCATCGCCGGAGGTGGAGCTGCTGATGTATGAGCCACCCTTCATCTCGAAATAGTCGTTGGTGTGGATACCATCCGAAGCGGCGGAGAGGACCTTGACGGTGCCACCCTCGATGGATACGTAGTCGTCGCTGCAGATAGCATGTTTCTTCTTAGCGGTGACGGAGAGCGTTCCGCTGCCGGTGAAGATGAACTGGCCTTCGCTAAACATGGTGCCCTTCTCGTCCTCACCATCCGGGGTAGCGTATTTCTTGCTGTCGGTGAGGTAGGAGTCGCCGATGAGCTCTACGGTACATTTCTTCTTGGACTGGCTGTTGATAGCGGCGCCGTTGTCGTTGGTGATGGTCACATTATCAAGCTGGAGGATATATTTCTTGTCGCTATATATCTTCAGGCCGCCTGTGGTGGTGGAGCCGGTGAGGTGATAAGTTATCTCGTCGGAGGAGGTGGAGTTGACGAGCACGTCAGCGCCGGAGCGGGTGACGGTCACGCCTTCAAAGGCGAAGGGGTTGGTGACCACGGCTTCGTCGCCATTGAACGCTATCTCCACCACAGCTGTCTTGTCGCCGGGGACCATACCCTCCAGGTCGTCGTAGCTGATGAGCGTTGCCTCGCCATTGGTTGTATTGATAAGCACCCCTTCGCCATTTGGTGAAACGGTGATATTCTCTGTAAGCTCTACGGGGAGTCCGAGAGTGATTTTATCGGTGCGTTTAATCCACATGATATCGGCTGCGAACGCGCTTACCACGGTAGCCACACCTGCTGCAAGTATCAAACCTTTCTTCATTTCTTCACAAATTTAACTGATTCGACACCTGATTTAGCCACATACACGCCTGCCTGCAGGTCGGTGATGTCTATCACGCCCGAAGCGCTGCGAGCCACTTCAGCACCGGCGAGGTCGTAGATGACCACCTCCGCGGGGGCATTGACGGCGGTTTCGCTCACGCTGATGCTCTCGCCGCGTTGCGCCACGCTCTCCACTGCCGAGGAGCCGTCGCTGACATAGGTTAACAACATAAAGTCTTCAGCCGAATAGGTAGTGGAGCTACCATCCGCGTGCTGTATCACCACGCCGCCCGTCGTGGGGAACGTGATGAGTGTGATCTGAGCCAATGGCTCCGCGATATCGCCGCCCTGGGTGCGTACGTAGAGGTTATCGGCGGCATATCCGCTGACACCTGCCAACACCAAAAGCATCGCTAAGAATTTTCTCATGTTATAGTATAGTTATTTAGTTAGTTATAGCATTTTGATATTTAATCCGTCAAAGTTAATAAATAAATTGCAGACTATAAGCAAATTGCCATAAAAAACCAACAAAAAAGAGCACGACAATGCCGTGCCCTTGAATATATACGGAAGTATGTGTGTTATTTAATCACTTTGATAGCTCCGTGTGCTGTGGCGACGATATAAACGCCTGCGGGGAGCTCACCTGCGGAGATGGTAGCGCTGGCACCTGTGGCTTTCGCTACGGCAATGCGCTGTCCGGAGATGGTGTAGAGTGCCACTGTCTCGCCTGCCTCTGTGCCGCTGATTTCGAAGTTGCCGTTGGCGTAGCGTGCTGCGTGAGCCACCTTACCCTCAGAGGTGATGGCTACTGATGAGGTGTCGAGGTCGCCCCAGAGGACGATGGAGGTGCCGAAGCCCTTGTTGGTCTCGCTGATAGCCTCGATGGGATACCAGTTGCCGTCGGCTTGGCAGGTAGCCTCTCTGGGCACGTTGTATGGCTTAACGAAGAGCGTGGAGACGCCTGAGGCGTGGCGCACGGCGCTGATAGCGAAGTGGGTGCGGCTCATGTTGGCGTCGGGAACGTCGATGGTCAAGGTCGGGTCGAACTGCCATGCTACATATACCACGCCCTGTGTCTCGATGTTGGGGAGGATGATGTCGCCTGCGTGACCGTAGTTGTCACCGATGCCGGTGCTGCCAAAGGTGTCGTACATCGTGGAGGAGTAACGGCCAAACTCTTTAGTCTCGTCGAGCTTACCATCTGTCTCGCCGTAGAATACCAGGTTGAAGGATTTCTGCTTCTCGCCGAAGATGTTGACAGCGCTATCCTCGAGGAGGTTGTAGTG
>CAZLJS010000203.1:0-3446 GCA_964559895.1 uncultured Sangeribacter sp. | reverse complement strand
AATGAAGTAGGTGAGGCCGTTGGGAAGTGTGCCTTGCTTGACCTGAGGATCAAGTGGTAGCGGTGTGACCTGCTGACCGTGTACCTTCATACTCATCGTGCATCCTGCAAAGATACAAAGAAGAATGGTTAGATACTTTTTAAACATAATATTACTATTTTAGTATTGTAGATTTGTTTGCGGCAAAGTTAGAAATTATTTTTTAATTACAAAAATAATTTACCGAAAAACATTAAAATTGTATTCCTATTCCTAATTGGGCAAGATCAACATGGTTGATGTCCATACGTAGATTGTCCACCTGTCGTGCGTTGATGTGGAAGTAACCATATGAGAGTGTGATAAAACTTCTCAATTTGGGAGTTTGTGTCAAGTTTATTCCTAATCCTACGCTTAGTTGATATCCACCTTTGTAGCTATCCTTGCTAATAGTGTTGAATGAATAGCCGGTTTGTAGATTCATGAACAGGAGAGAGGGCCGTTTGCGGAAATTGGTCCTAATCACTACGTCAATAGGAACAAAAGCGTTGCTAGATCCTAAAGAGCGGTGTACACCAAATCCCACGCCTAAGAATTGAAAGTACGAGAAGGAGTATCCGAAGTCGATATGGGCGTCAAACGTTGTCAAGTCGTTGCCCGTTAGATCTACTGATGAGCCTACCTCTCCACCCCAAGTAAATCCTTTGTTTGTGGTTGTTGAAGTGTTTGATTTTGAGCTCGTTTCTAATGCGATGTTCTCACTATCAACTTCTGCGGCATTAATGGCCGAAGTACAGAAAAGAGTAAACCCTATGACTAGGGCAACACACATATTGTATAATTGTCTCATAGTCATAGGGTATTGATTCTAGTTTTAAAAGGCTTTATTCTACTCGCCTAGATAACTCTTAAGTAATCTGCTCTTTTGACCTTTAAGTCTGCGGATAGCTTTCTCCTTAATTTGACGGACACGCTCTCTAGTCAAGTCAAATTTCGCACCAATCTCTTCGAGAGTCATCTCTTGACAACCAATGCCGAAGAACATCTTAAGGATGTCTCTTTCTCTGTCTTGAAGTTGTTGAAGTGCTCTTTCTACCTCCTTAGCTAAGGATTCTTGATTGAGTCGTGTATCTGCCATGGGGCTATCCTCATTGACCAATACGTCTAGTAGAGAATTTTCTTCACCATCTACAAATGGTGCGTCAATAGAACTATGTCTGCCGGATACTTTCATCGTGTCTGCCACTTTCTCTGCAGGCATATCTACGCGATCTGCCAATTCTTCAGGAGACGGGCGACGTTCATGCTCTTGTTCGAATTTTGAAAGTTCCTTATTTAATTTGTTAAGTGCACCTACCTGGTTTAGAGGCAAACGCACAATCCTTGATTGCTCAGCCAATGCTTGCAGAATGGACTGACGAATCCACCATACGGCATAACTGATAAATTTAAAACCACGAGTCTCATCAAACTTCTGAGCAGCGCGAATTAGTCCTAAGTTGCCTTCATTGATAAGGTCCGGAAGACTCAATCCCTGATTCTGATACTGTTTGGCTACTGATACCACAAATCGAAGGTTGGCTCGAGTTAGCTTGTCTAGGGCTTTCTGGTCTCCTTTCCTTATGCGTTGAGCTAGTTCTACCTCTTCACTTACTGATATAAGCTCTTCTCGGCCTATCTCCTGAAGGTATTTATCCAAAGAGGCGCTCTCTCTGTTTGTGATTGATTTTGTTATTTTTAATTGTCTCATAAAGCTCGTGCAAAAATTGTTGCAAATTTACAAATTCCTCCTCAATGGTGCAACAATTATTTCAAGATTTTGTTCTACTATGAATAACAATTTTTTCTTTAAATTGTTACGCAGTGATTGATTTTTTACAATAAAGAGAAACATTTTATAGATGTTTCTCTTTATCACTCATCAATTTACTGATTCAGATTAACCGCGTAGTAGCGTTTCTTTCCTGTAGGATAGATACCTGATATAATCATTACTTTGTCGGAGTCTTCGCTCTTCATTATCTTATTGAAGATGCGTTCCACATCATCTGAGGAGTTCACTCTTTCATCGTTAATGGTGAGAATGACGAATCCTTCTGTGATGCCTTCGTCCTTAAATCGTCCATCTTGAAGTCCTACTACTTGTACGCCATAGGTGATGCCAAGATGCTCTTTGGTCTCGTCTGAAACTTTCATAAATGCGCAGCCCAGTGAGGAGAAATCTTCTTTCTTAACAATCTCGGTGTTGCCTTGGTTGTTGCGGAGGGTTCCTGTTTTGCTTTGCAATTTATTGTTTCTATAATAAGAGATAGTGATCTTATCTCCTGGACGGTATTTACTCATTTGCTCTTGCAGCTCAGCCAGGGTGTGAATAGTGACATCATTTACACCTACGATGACATCGTTCTCTTGGAGACCTAACTCTTTAGCCGTGCTCCTATCCTCTACTGATGAGATGATAAGACCGGAATTGGTGCTAGTGATACCTTTATCTTTAGCTTTCTTGGAATCAAGTTCGCCGACTGTGACTCCAAGGACAGCACGTTGTACTGTGCCATATTGGCGAATATCTGTGATAATCTTTTTAGTGATGCTTGTCGGTATGGCAAAGGAGAATCCTGTGTAGCTGCCTGTATTGGAATAGATGGCGGCATTGATACCTATCAGTTCACCTTTAAGGTTGACGAGTGCGCCGCCTGAGTTGCCGGGGTTTAGCGCTGCGTCTGTTTGTAGGTATGACTCGATGCCTACTCGGTTGGAACTGCTGCCCAATGAACGACCTTTGGCGCTGATGATACCTGCGGTAACAGTTGAGTTGAATCCAAACGGGTTGCCTACGGCAAGTACCCACTCTCCTATCTTAACGCTTTCGCTGTCGCCAAAGGTAATAGGTGAAAGGTTATTTGCTTCAATTTTGATAAGCGCCAAGTCGGTGGCCTCGTCGGTGCCGATTATCTTTGCCTCATAGGTGGAATTGTCGTTTAGTAGAACCTCCAACTTGTCGGCTCCGTCGATAACGTGGTTGTTGGTAACAATATAACCATCGGCTGTGATGATAACACCTGAGCCTAAACCACTTTGTACGGGCTCTGATTTCTTCTGTTGCTGGCGTGGTTGCTGTTGACGCTGTTGCTGTTGTGGTCCGAAGAAAAAGTCGAATAAGTCAAACGGATTTGAGTTGGTATAAGAATTTTGCTGACGAGAAACATAACTCTTAATACATACTACAGAGTTAACAGTTTTCTCTGCGGCTACAGTGAAATCTGTGTCGAACGATGATGTCGCTGCTGTACGTACAAATGCACCTTGCTCACTTTGAGCATACATGGCAGTCGTGGTCATGCCAAGCATCAGTGCGCATACTGTAAGTTTTAGTCCTTGCTTTGTCATTTCTATATAGGTTATTTCTTTTTAATTCTTCGTTTTAACACGTTATGTTAAAATTCTTTCTGTATTAATAATGCAAA
>CAZLJS010000202.1:0-3470 GCA_964559895.1 uncultured Sangeribacter sp. | reverse complement strand
GATTTGGCAGCGTTTAAGCGCATGATGGAGCTGCTCCCCGAGGATTGCAACCTGCATCTATCCAATGGCACATCAGTGCGCTATTCCGAGCTTACAGCTCCTGATAATCTCTATTCTATCTCTTGCAATAGGGGCACGTCTGGCATCGAGGGTAGCACCGCCACCGCGGTGGGTAGCGCTCTTGGATACGACGGCACTACATTGCTGATAACCGGTGATATGAGCTTCCGTCACGACCTGGGTGGATTGTCGCTCACTCAGATCCCTTCACGTTTTAAAATCGTGGTTATGAACAACCAAGGAGGCGACATATTTCGTTTCATCGCCACCACATCGGCTCTTGAGGAACGTGAGGAGTATTTCGCTTGTACGGATATCATGACACCCGAGATAAAGCGTCTGGCACAAGCCTTCGACTTTAATTATTACTATATAGAGAGCATTAAGGAGTTGGAGAAGCAATTTGCGACGTTCCTTAATGACCCATGCAAGGCGGTGATGGAGATTAACACCTCCAAGGCGGCTAATGCCGATATCCTGCGTGGCTATTTCAATCACAGAAAATAAATAAAAGATATATTATGGTAGAATGGAAAACCATTAAAGAATACACCGATATTCTTTTTGAACAATACGAGAATGTGGCGAAGATTACTATCAATCGCCCGGAGGTATATAACGCCTTTCGTCCGCTGACCAACCAGGAGATGCTTGATGCCTTCCGCTATTGCCGTGAGGAGGCTTCGATACGTGTCATCATCCTTACAGGTGCCGGAGACAAAGCATTCTGCAGCGGTGGTGACCAGAACGTGAAGGGTAGAGGCGGATATGTAGGCGACGACGGCGTGCCCCGTTTGAACGTCCTTGACCTGCATCACATGATACGCTCTATCCCAAAGCCGGTTATTGCCATGGTCAACGGTTACTCCATTGGTGGCGGTAACGTGCTGCAAGTCATTTGCGACCTCTCTATAGCGTCGGAGAATGCCCGTTTCGGACAGACCGGTCCTAAGGTGGGTAGCTTCGATGCCGGATTCGGTTCTTCATATTTAGCTCGTTGCGTAGGACAGAAGAAGGCGCGTGAGATTTGGTTCCTCTGCAAACAATACACCGCTCAAGAGGCGTTGGAGATGGGTATGGTCAATTGTGTCGTTCCCTTCGAACGCTTGGAGGAGGAGACTTTGGAATGGTGCCGCACTATCGTGAAGCGCTCTCCGTTGGCTATCCGCATGATCAAACGTGGTCTCAATGCTGAATTGGACGGTCAAGCAGGCCTTATGGAGTTTGCCGGTGACGCCACTTTGATGTATTACCTAATGGATGAGGCCCAAGAGGGTAAGAATGCCTTTCTTGAGAAGCGTGATCCCGATTTCGACCAATTCCCCACATTCCCCTAATAGATTGATGTCATGCGCTTAGCATATCTACCATATCGACTGAAATTCAAGTCCCCTGCCACCACTTCGCGTGAGGTGATGACAGAGAAGGTGACCTGTTTTCTGAAGATTTACGATGAGGCAGACCCCACCCACTTCGGTATCGGTGAGGCTGCCGTCTTCCCCGGACTTAGTCCCGAGGCTCACGAAGGGTTCGAGTATAAGTTGGTGGAACTATTGGCAAATATCGCCATAGGGAAGCCAACGGATCTCACCCGCCATTCCTCCATACAGTTCGGCCTGGAGCAAGCCATCTATGACTATTCATCGGGCTGCAAAGGCCTCTATTTTCCCACGGATTTCGTGGCGGGGAAAGCGGATATCACCATCAATGGATTGGTGTGGATGGGCTCCGGTGGTGAGATGAGACAGCGTGCTCTCGATAAGTTGTCCAGCGGTTTTCATTGCGTCAAGTTCAAGATTGGAGCCCTGGACTGGGCTGCCGAGTTGGCAATGCTTAAGGAGATACGTGCACTCAATGACTCTTTGGAGATACGCGTGGATGCCAATGGTGGATTGAAACAGAATATCATTATGGAGCAATTGGCAGCCCTTGCCGACCTTAACGTGTCGTCGATAGAGCAACCGATACCTAAAGGTAACATCGAGGCTATGGCTAAGCTTTGTAAGGAGACTCCGGTGCCTATCGCCCTCGACGAGGAGTTGATTGGCGTCTATACCTTTGAGGAGCGTGAACGCCTGCTCAACGAGATTCATCCGCAGTATATCGTGCTTAAGCCGGCCCTTTGTGGCGGTTTCTCAGGTGCGGAACAGTGGATAGAGTGTGCGCGTCAGCTAGGCATAGGATGGTGGATAACCTCCGCTCTGGAGTCCAACGTTGGCTTAAATGCTTTGGCGCAGTGGACTGCCGGCTTCAAACCTAATATGGCACAAGGCCTTGGCACAGGCGCACTTTATACCAACAACTTTGAAGTGCCGTTGGTGCTTGAAGGGGAGAAACTGCGTTACGACAATTGCAAATCCTTCAACTATGCTCAGTTCAACGGCTTGGATTGGAGAGAATAACCTATTATGACAGTCTCGGATTTTATCGCCGAATGGCATAGCGAAGTGCCATATATCATGGCACATTCCTCCGGCTCTACAGGCGCTCCTAAACCGATACAGCTACCAAAAACTTTGGTGGAGGCTTCGGCAAAGCGCACTGTGGAGTTCTTTAATATTACATTCTCATCGCGCTTGCATCTGCCATTGGATATAGCCTATATAGCAGGTAAAATGATGGTGGTGAGGAGCATTATCTCCGGCGCTAAACTTACTTATGAGCCTGCGTCCAACAGACCATTGGCCTCTAATACCGATCCACAGCCGATAGACCTCCTGGCCGTGGTGCCATCGCAATTGCCTTATATTCTCGACAACCGTGGCTCCTTGCCTCAGATAAGAAATTTATTGATAGGTGGCTCAGCCATTCCGTCAGATCTGCGCAAACGTGTGGCGGAGTGCGGCATTGTGGCGTATGAGAGCTATGGCATGACGGAGACAGCCTCTCACGTGGCGTTGCGGCGCGTTACAGCCGATGCGTTGGCTCCATTTAAGATGTTGTCGGGGTTAGCTTGCAGCCAAGCAGAGGATACAGCGCTGGTCATCACCATGGATAATGGTGACGTCGTTCGCACCAAAGATAGTGTGGAGATACTATCTTCATCGGAATTTATCTATAAAGGGCGTCTGGACAACGTTATCAACTCCGGAGGGGTAAAGATATATCCTGAGGAGGTAGAGACCGAGATATCGCAGCTATTGACGCCTGATTTTTGGCGTGAGCATCAGCTATCACCATTGCCATTCTATATCTCCAAGCGACCAAGCCTTAAATGGGGCGAGGAGGTGGTGATGTATGTTGAGGTTGGAGACAGCGATATCGCTATGGACACCACGGTTATTGCCACGTTGAAGACCGCCATCATATCAGCCTTAAAGCCGGCAATGCCCCCATATCATTTACCCAAAGATATCCTCTTTATTCCCCGCTTTTCTCGCACTTACAACGGCAAAATTATCAGAAAGTAA
>CAZLJS010000201.1:0-3502 GCA_964559895.1 uncultured Sangeribacter sp. | reverse complement strand
AAGGAGGATTACCAGGATGCCACTTATTGGCTGGATAATAAGGGGGTGGATGGCGTGGAAAATATAGGTAGCCAATCCGCACCGCTGTCGTTGCAGATCAAAGGACGCGGTAATTATACCTGGTGGGGCTTCGACAAGAAACCTTATAAGCTGAAACTTGCCGACAAACAGCCGTTGATGGGTATGAACAAGAGCAAACAGTTTGTGCTCCTGGCTCATGCCGACGACACCTATGGCTTCCTGCGCAACGCCCTGGGCTTTGAGATTAGTCGCCGCATAGGTATGCCATGGACCCCCGAGGATAGGGCGGTAGAGCTGGTGCTTAATAATGAATATCAGGGACTTTATTTCCTTACAGAGAATATCAAGGTCGATAAGAACCGTGTGAACATTGAGGAACAAGCAGACCTTGCCACCGACGCTGGCGCCATCACCGGTGGCTGGCTCGTGGAGATCGACAACTACGACTCCGATCCTCATGTGAGCATCACCGAGGGGAACGGAGAGCGCATCGTGTTCACGTATAAATCGCCTGAGACGCTTTCCGCAGAGCAGGAGGCGTATCTCACGCAGCAGGTCACCGCTATGAACAATGCCATTTATGCTGAGGATAAAAGCTCTACGGAGTGGGAAAACTATATCGACATGGATATCTTGGCGCGATACTATATCGTGCAGGAGATCACCGACGACACCGAGTCGTTTCACGGTAGCTGTTACCTTTATCGCGACAAGGGGGAGGATAGTAAATGGATGTTCGGCCCCGTCTGGGACTTTGGCAATACCTATGCCCGTGATGATAAAAAATTTATATATATAGGTGGTGTTTTCAACCAAACATGGATTGGCGAGATAGCTAAATTTCCGCGTTTCCAGGAGCGTGTAAAGGAGCTGTATGCCGAGTTTATAGAGAATGAGTATCCCACGCTTAGCGACTATGTGGAGGCTTACGTGGAGAATATTGCTGAAGCCTCCGTCAAGGACTATGAGCGTTGGCCCGGTTATGGCTGTAGCGATATACAGAGCCGCAAAAATTCCTTCCTACGCCATATGAGAAACAGTGTGAATTGGCTTAGCACCGTTTGGCTCGATGGTAATACCGATGACGTATATGATGAGCATGTATATCTCCGTGGGCAGTTTAATAACTGGGATGTCAGCGATAAAATGGAGTATTTAGGTGACAACACCTACCGCCTAAGCAATATGACCTTTTCCGGAGAATTTAAGATAGCTACAGAGGACTGGTCCACCGTCAACTATGGTAGCAACGGCGCTCCGGCATACCTTAACCAGCCATATATTATGGTGCGTAATACCAACGACAATGTCCATAGCGGTGAGGATTTCAACAATGTCACTGTTACCTTTAATTCAGCATCCGGCGAGCTGCTTATCTCTGATGATGCGGGAGTGGCTATGGCAGCGGATGACAGTTTCTACATAGATGGCAACGTAGTGGCATACCCGGGACACATTACCGTTTACGACATATCCGGCAGGGTAGTTGTTGCAGGCGATACCCGTGTAGTCATCCCCGCCTCGGGCATCTATCTGGTCAAGTATGGAACCTCTGTCGCAAAAGTAATCGTCAAATAGCCGAGACGTTACCTCACTCTGTGGTGGTGAGGGTATGCAAGATAGTTTGAGTCTGTGGCGACATGAGGGAGTCCTGCGGGGTAGTTGGACGGAGATGCGGGGCGTCGCCGGTGAGCCCCAGCTTATATTTGTAGAAGAGGATGCGTCGGCATCGTTGGCGTGCCTCTTGCAGCGATACCTCACCGGTGGCGATGGCTTCCGTCAACTCAGCTACGGCGTTGCGCGTGTCGATAGGTGCCAGGACGATGTCGGCACCGGCAAGGATGGCGCGTACCGTTGGTCTATCCACTTTTCCTAATCCTTTCATATTAAGCGCGTCGGTGAATATCAATCCTTTGAACCCATATTGCTTGCGCAGCAGGTCGTGGATGATTACCGGTGAAATGGCTGCGGAACGCGTCACGGTGTCGAGCGCTGTCACTGCCAGATGTCCCACCATCACTCCCGACAGACCTATGTCGATATATCTGCGGAAGGGGTATAGGTCGATGGAGTCCAGCACCTCACGAGTGCGGTTTATATGCGGTTGAATGCGATGACTGTCGCGCGACGCGCTGCCTAATCCGGGGAAATGTTTCGCCACGGAGAGCACGTTGCCATCCTCCAGACCGCGGGCATAAGCCAGTCCCAGGAGCGCTACGCGATGCGGGTCTTCGCCGTAGCTGCGGCGTCCTATGGGTGTGCCCGGAGCAGCCACGTCCAACACCGGACCGAGCACCACGTTGATGCCTACAAGCCGCGATTCGCGGGCCAGCTCATAGCCATAGTCATAGAGCACTTGGTCTGAGATGTCCTCCGGTAGGTTGCCGTTGACCGGGAAGTCGGGGGCGTCGTCAAAGCGCATACTAAGGCCCCATTCGGCGTCAATAGCTATCAGCATTTTCACTTTGGAGTGGCTCTGCAGCGTGTCTATCAGCGAGCGTGCCGACGCTACGTCACCTTTGAGCAGCATGACACCTCCTACGCTAAGCGTGTCGGCATAGATATGCGCCAGGTCCATCTCCTCCGCTTCTGTGCGGGCATATATGGCAGGCATCACCATCTGCGCCGCCATCTCGCGTGGCGACATACGTTCCACCATAGAGTCGGCCCACGCCTCCGCTTGGTCGGTATAGTCGAGGATCTCCGGCGCCTTCTGTGGCACCGGCTTCACCTCCGGACGACGACAGCCTGTGGCTAAGGATAGCAACAGACACGTGATTAGCAATGTTAAAGGAGTTTTTCTCATACTGTGATCCTAGTGCTTAGCGGGCTTATTCATTTGTTACCCTCTGCACGAAGCGTGGTGAGGGGTCGGCAGACATCGGTAGCCCGAATTCGGTGTTGCGGATGATATATTCCAGTGTTGGTATGGCGATGTCGCGGGTATCTGTCCAAATCACTTCGCCGTTTTTGAAGTTGAGGAAGGAGTCGTTGCCGCGTGCCAAATAGTCAATGGTGCCGATATGGTAGGTCTTCTCCGGATCCACGGGGTAGCCATCCACTAGGACTGTATATACCGACTTGTCGGGGTTGCAAACCACTCTCACGTTCTCACTGATACATTCGCCACCCTTGTTGGCAGCCATTTGCATCGTGGCGATGAGGTCCTTGCCGGAGAGCGCCAGCAGTACCAGCTTGTTGGAGAAGGGGTAGGTGGAGAGGATACGTCCTTTGGTGACATTCCCTTGTGGCATATCCAGGCGCACGCCACCTATGTTCATAATGCCCAGATCCACCTTCGCGGGGACGCTTCCCGGGGCTGCGGCGTTGATACTATCCAGCGCTAGCTGAGTGGCGTTCTTGGCGAAATCACCTGTCCAGTTGGCATATTCCCCGATGGGGTCGTCGCTGAGCATCTTGTGTGGCGCATAGCCGATGACTTGGCCGTTGATAGAATCTACCACCACCTTATATGGCGCGA
>CAZLJS010000200.1:0-3506 GCA_964559895.1 uncultured Sangeribacter sp. | reverse complement strand
GAAGGCCCCTTGAGTAAGCTCCAGCTGGTGAGCAAAGGCTCGAAAAGGGCTGAGCCCCGCGTAGTGCGAAGCTGTTCTGTTCAAAAGATCTTTCTTTTGATTCCCGTAAGCCGGCTTGAGGAAAAATAGAGCGCCCGGGAAGGTCAACGACCTTCACCGGGCACACAGGTAATGGGAGTATGTATCTTCTGCGGACTAAGGCTAGCCTTAGCAATCCGTTAGCGTTTTTTCTTCTTTTTAGAACCGGACTTACCGGAGCCGGATTTATTGTTGGACTTGCCCTTCTTGCCGGAGTCTGCTTTGGAAGGAATCTTGAGGTCCTTGCCGGCACGGATAGCGTCACCATCCAACTTGTTAGCTTTCTTGAGGTCATCCACGCTCACGCCATATTTCTTAGCGATAGTGGTAAGGTTCTCGCCATCTTTGATAGTATGGTTAGTGGGCTGCTGCACCTCTTTTTTCTTCTTATTCTTCTTGTTTTTCTTATCATTTGCGGCAGCCTCCTCTTTTGCTTTCTTACCCTTCTTGGTATTGTTGGCGGCAGCTACCTCCTCCTTCTTAGATTTCTTGGAGGGAGTGGTGGTAGCCGGAGTGGCAGCGGCGGCTTGTGTCTGCTCAGCCTTCACCTGAGTCTTCTGCTTAGCCGGAGTGGTGGTGTTGGACTGTGCGGAGGAGTTGGCGGGCACCTGGATACGTAGCTGTTGGCCGGTGCGGATAGCGTTGCGGCGTAGGCTGTTCCATGTCTTCACGTCTTGTGCCGACACATTATATTTCTCGGCGATGGTAGCGAGCGACTCACCCGGCTCTACCTTGTGTGTGATTGTCTTATATCCGGCATTGGATTTCTTGGAGCTCTGTATCACCTCCGCCACCTCTTGTGCTGACGTGTCGGTCTCCGGGGCGGTGGCCTCGGTGACCATTATCTCCTCAGCGACAGCGACGCCGGGCTCTACGGTAGCTTTGACGGCATATTTGTCGGCGTCATACTCCTTGATCTCATCCTCGCTCATGATGTAAGCGTGGATCTGCTGTGAGGGTAGGATAAGGTAGTATGGCGACTCGGTGGAACCGGGGATGATATCGGCGCGGAACTGCGGGTTGAGTATTCTCAGCTCCTCGACGGGGATATCGAGCACGCTGGATATCTGGTTGAAGTGCAAGCGAGTGTTGACAGCCACGGTGTCGGTCACCAAGGGTTTGGTGGCTAGCACGGGGCTGATGTTGTGGTCTTGATAATAGTTCATCACATAGTTAGCGGCGATGAACATCGGCACGTAACCGCGGGTCTCTGCGGGCAGATAGTTGTATATCGACCAGAAGGTATGTGACTTAGGGTCACCACCGGCGCGACGGATGGCTTTATTGACCGTGCCTGCTCCGGAGTTATATGCGGCGATAGCCAGCGACCAGTCGCCATAAGTGGCGTATAGGTCTTTCAGCAAAGCGGCGGCTTTCTCTGAGGAGAGGTATGGGTCGCGGCGCTCATCTACCAGGGAGTTGACCTCCATGCCTAGGCCTTTGGCAGCGCCCAACATGAATTGCCACAGACCGGTAGCGCCATGTTTGGAGACGGCGTTGGGGTCGAGCGACGACTCTATCACGGGGAGGTATTTCAGTTCCAGCGGCAATCCTTCTTGCTCGAGGGCTTGCTCGAAGATGGGCATATAGTAGTGACTCAGGCCGAGGAGCGCGGCAACGCGGCTGCGTCCTCCTCCGGTGAGGTATCTATCTATGTATGAACGCACTATCTGATTGTAAGGGAGCTCGATGATGGTAGGGAGCGCTTGCAATCGTTTGATTATCACCTCGTCCGACACCTCGGTGTTTGACATCGTCTTATATCGGTCGTCGGTGGCGGTGTAATTCTTGATATACCAGCCTTCAAGCAGTTTCTGAGTGTCAGACTCGAAGCTCTCGGGATAGATGATAGCGTTGTCGGTGATGCTTTGAGAGATGTCAAGCACGTTGGCCGACTGCGTTTTGGCGGCACCATTTAGCGAGAGGAGCGCCATAGCTGCTATTAGGAAGCTCTTTGCGGTTTTCTTCATTACTTACTTAACGTTGGGGCGCGAAGCCTGGTTAAAAATTCACTGCCCAGTTAAGGCCTAGGGCAGTTTTGCGTGAACTTGGCTCAACGAACACAGCGGGCTGCACGTCCATTGAGAGGTTGGGAGAGATATCGAAATGCGCCAGCGACGCATCGACGTAAGCATCTACCATGCATACCAGGTAAAGGGCCACGATGCCGATGATGCAAAGGTCGCGGTTGCGGCGGAAATAGTCTTTTCTACTCTTCATGACCGAGGTGAGCCATGTCTGATCCAGGTCCGCCTCCTGTGTCGTGGGAGGGAAGAAGTTCATATAGCTCTTGGTATTGGGGTCGCTGTCCAGCAGGTCGCGGTATGCTTGGGAATAGTCTTGAAACTGGCTATTGTTCCAGCTAGTGGCGTAGCCCAAGCCCATGAAACCGCCTATGATGATAGGCAGCTTCCAATATCTTCGGTTGTATATCTGTCCTAATCCGGGGCATAGTGCCGAGAGCCAAACAGCTCTGGTGGGATCGGGGTTAAATATCTTTTTACCATCCAGCCCATAGGGGGATGAGGGATCGACGACCACGTTTAGCGCGCTGTCTGTGGGGAGCGCCGCGGTGGCGTCGATGAGGGGTGTTTGGTCATCGAGCGATACCTCGTTGACCACTGTCACCTCATCGTCGGGCGATACTTGCAGCTCTTGCGCGGCACGCATCGTCTGCACACAATCAGGCACCAGCATCACTGCTATCATTAGCAGCGCCACCACCCTATGACGGAGTGGATAGGCACCCTTGCGGGGGCTGCCGGTGAGTATGTTGAGTGTGTGTTGTATCATAGATTAAAAAAGAATGCTGTTTTACTGTTTCAGTTTCTCGAAGAGAGTTACCAGTTGTTGCAACTCGTCGTCGTTAGCGAATTTCAGCGTTATTGAGCCTTGGCCGTCGTTGCGGCGCGAGAACTTGACCGGTGTGGGGAAATAGTTTGCCAGTTGGTCGCGAAAGAAGTCGTAGTCCTTGCTGGAGGCGGCTTTGGTGCGCTTAGGCAGCTCCGGTTTTTCGCCATTTTCGAGGCTCTGTTTTAGTTTCTGCGCCATCTCCTCTACTTGACGCACGGCGAGGCCCTCTTTGAGGATGAGGTTGTAAAGCTTTAGTTGCAGCTTAGGGTCTTCGACGGCGAGGAGTGCGCGGGCGTGGCCCATGTCGAGTTTTTTGTCGCGCAGTCCTATCTGAATCTCGGCGGGGAGCTTCAGCAGGCGCAGATGGTTGGCGATGGTGGCACGTTTCTTGCCCAATCTGCCGGCGAGGCGCTCCTGGGTAAGGTTGTACGTATCAATCAGTTTTCTGAAGGCCAGCGCCACCTCAATGGCGTTGAGGTCTTCACGCTGTATATTTTCGATGAGAGCCATCTCGGTGATTTCCATGTCGGAGGCGGTGCGCACATAAGCGGGCACGGTTTCGAGGCCTGCCATTT
>CAZLJS010000199.1:0-3531 GCA_964559895.1 uncultured Sangeribacter sp. | reverse complement strand
ACATATTTTATCATAAACTATTTAGCGTCAAAGTTTTCTAATGAATCAAGTTCAGACTTGATTATATCATTTATCACCCACACGGTTTCCAATCGTTCAAAGTTTGGCAGAAGTTTAACTTTCAATGTATAAAAGTTATCACCCGCACCTTTTACACGACCTACTACTTTTCCCACAGGTACTCCTTCAGGGAAAGTAGTAGAGAAACCGGATGAAACTACCACATCGCCGACTTTATATTTGGCATGACGTGGCAATTCACCCATATAAGCATATTCCGGATTACCTTGAAGCCAATACAAAGAACCGATATAGCTTGTACCTTTCAACTTGACAGAAAAATGCTGATCTACATTCAAGACAGAAATCACACGAGCAGTGTTGGCACCGCATACATTCACGATACCTACCACACCTTGGTGGCTAACCACTCCCATACCGGGAGCTACGCCCTGTCGTGTGCCCTTGTTGATAGTGAAATAGTTTTTGGCGTGCTGAACGCTATTGTTTAGCACGGTCGATACTATATAGCTAAATCTATCAGGCTGGGGTATAAGAGAATTGCTGTCAGGGATTAACTCCTTGACAGCTAATAGTTCACCTTTCATACGCAATAACTCCGCACTCAATTCGGCATTCTGTTGCTCAAGTTGCTCGTTAGCATCTTTTAGGCCTATATAGCCCGTCACATCACTTTTCACTCCATTTACTGTAGAGCAAACGGCATTCGCAGATGAGAGGTAATAGGACTGTTGGTAATCATTAAAGTTCACCAACAGCATACAGCCTATTGCCAACAGTAAGACGAATAAGAACCAGGAGTTATAACGTATAAGAAAATTTAAAACATTGCGCATACATTATAAATAAGAATGTCTATGCAACATTCCTCTCCTGTATTTCTTAACGAATCAAGAAGGAGAATTTATTGATATTCTTCAATGCCACTCCTGTACCTATAGCTACAGAGTGTAATGGATCCTCAGCGACTTTAAACTCGATTCCGATCTTATCGGTGAATCTCTTATCAAGACCACGGAGCAACGCACCACCACCTGCCAAATAGATACCATTCTTCATGATATCGCTAAACAACTCCGGTGGGGTCTGAAGCAATGCAGCTTTTATCGCATCCTCCATCTTAGTAATAGTACCCTCGATGCAGTGTGCAATTTCTTGATAAGAAACTGATACAGCCATTGGCTCTGCATTAAGACGATTAGGGCCATGCACGATATAATCAGCAGGCGGGTTATCCAACTCTGTCAATGCCGCGCCAACCTCAATCTTGATTCTCTCAGCAAGTGTAGAACCGACTTTCAAGTTATGCACACGGCTCATATAGTCTTGAATATCTGATGTAAGCTCGTTGCCTGCGATACGGATACTCTTATTGGTAACGATACCACCTAGAGAAATGACAGCAATCTCTGTGCTACCACCACCTATATCAACGATCATATTACCTTCCGGAGCCTCAACGTCAAGGCCGATACCCAAAGCAGCCGCCATGGGCTCATAGATCATATAGACATCTCTACCACCTGCATGCTCGCTGGAGTCACGTACCGCTCTAATCTCAACCTCGGTTGATCCTGAGGGGATACATACCACCATACGCAAAGAGGGGGAGAACCATCTACGTTTTGAGCTAACCATCTTCACCATACCTCTGATCATAAGCTCCGCAGCATTAAAGTCTGCGATAACGCCATCTATCATAGGACGGATAGTTCTGATGCCGGGAGGCTCTTTTCCCTCCATCTGATGTGCTTGTGTACCGACAGCCAATAGCTTATCGGTCTTGGTCTCAATAGCGACAACTGACGGCTCATCAACCACAATCTTGTCGTTATGTATAATAATGGAATTGGCAGTGCCAAGGTCCATTGCTATTTCCTGAGTAAATGAAAATAATCCCATAATGTTATTATATGGTCTAGTTAAAAAAATTGTATTAATGTTTAAAGTGACGAATACCAGTCATGACCATTGCCATTTCATGTTTGTCACAGAATTCCACAGACTCACCATCGCGGATGGAACCTCCGGGATGAATCACACCACGAATGCCGGCATTGTAAGCTTCCTCAACACAATCAGCGAAGGGGAAGAAGGCGTCGGATGCCATCACAGCACCATTAAGATCTCGTCCGGCAGCTTGCGCGCGCTCAATAGCGTGACGAAGCGAATCGATACGACTCACTTGACCCATACCAGCGCCTAAAAGCTTACCATCTTTAAGCAGCACAATCGCATTGCTCTTGTAATGCTTAACCAATATATTTGCCATCTTCAGATCTTTCTGCATAGCCTCTGACGGAGCAACCTTGGTAACAACCTTAAAGTCAGCAGGAAGTTCAACGTTAACGTCACTTTCCTCACACAAGAAACCGTTCAATGCGCTTCTCACGCGCAATTTTGGCAATGCGTAGGAGTTGGCTTTAAGTATAATTCTATTCTTTTTCTTCTTAAGTACTTGCAAAGCCTCTTCGGAATAGTCAGGAGCGATTACTACCTCAAAGAAAATCTTATCCATCTCAACGGCGGTAGCCTCATCCACAGCTTTATTGGTGATAATCACGCCACCAAAAGCAGAAACGGGATCACAAGCAAGAGCTTCGGTCCATGCAATAGTCAAATTATCATTTGAAGCGATGCCACAAGCATTATTGTGCTTCAAAATCGCAACAGTGGTATCATCAAAATCGTTAATCAACGCCACAGCAGCATCAATATCCAATATATTATTGTATGATATCTCTTTACCATGCAATTGCTGCATCATATCATTGAGATTTCCAAAGAAGAGTCCTTTCTGATGAGGGTTCTCTCCATATCTCAGATGATTTGCCGGAGCGGCAACCACGCGAAGCGCTGTAGTGTCATCTTTATCAAAATAGCTAAAGATAGCGCTATCATATCCCGAAGATACCGCAAACGCATCTCTGGCAAACATCTTACGCTCTGCCAATGTAGTCTCGATACCTCGTTCCAATATCTCTGTCAAGGGTTGATATTGAGCTTTAGAAGCTACAATCACAACATCTTTATAGTTTTTGGCAGCAGCTCTGATAAGAGAGATACCACCTATATCGATCTTTTCAATAATATCCGCTTCACAAGCACCTGAAGCTACTGTCTCCTCAAAGGGATACAAATCGACAATTACCAAGTCTATCTCAGGGATATCATATTTTGATATTTGAGATTTATCTTCCTCATTGTCTCTGCGGTTCAAGATACCTCCAAAAACTTTTGGATGGAGTGTTTTCACACGTCCGCCCAAGATAGAAGGATATCCTGTCAAATCTTCCACAGCCTCACACGGATAACCAAGAGACTCTATAAATTGTCGCGTACCTCCTGTTGAAAGGAATTCTACTCCATTGGATCCCAATAAATTAACTATCTTATCGAGTCCATCCTTATGAAACACTGAAATTAAAGCTCGCTTAATCTGTTTTGTCTCCATTTTTCTATATTTATATTTGCCACAAAATTAGTCATTTTTCGTTAGCTGTGCAAATG
>CAZLJS010000198.1:0-3571 GCA_964559895.1 uncultured Sangeribacter sp. | reverse complement strand
GATTCATGATAGTCGTCGCCTCCCGGGGTCACCACCTCCGAGCCTTTAAATTTTTGGTTAAAATAGCCGCCCTGGACGCCGATGCTTAGATCACCTTTAAAGAGTTTCACCTTATACGACGCCTGGAGGTTAAACAGCAGGTTGGAGAAGAGGCCCAGCGATTCCTGCATGGCGTTGACACCAAGGCCGATACGCTTCTTGCCCACCTTCAATGGGGACTCCGCTACTGCCAGGAAGCTCTGCGGTGCATTGTCGATACCCAACCATTGCAAACGGGCACCGCCGCGGATGCGCAGGTAATCTGTCGTGCCTGTGGCGCCCGCATTATACATCGACGGCACTGCCCAATATTGTGTCAGCTGCACATCGCTCTGACCATAGATATTGAGCATGCTCATCATTAGCACCGCGGCTAACAATATTCTGGCTTTTATCTGGTATCTCATTGCTTTTAGACTTATCATCTGCTATGTTTGAGCTATTCGAAATAGAAGGTGAAGACGATCATGTTGGACTTCACTTTGCTTAACGACTGTGTCATCTTGAAGGTCTCTTCATCATCCACTAGGTCCGGACGGTCGTGACGCAATATGTCGGTGAGTCCGAAACAGAATTTCACTTCCGGATTTAGTTTGAAGAAGGGCAGGTAGAAATCGCATCCGATGCCAAGGGTAAGATAGGCGTCAGCACTGTTGAGCCATAGCGGCTCGCTGCGGCGCTTACCTACGTCGAAAGCGCCCATCACACCGGTGGTGACGTAGGGCCGTGAGTTGCGGTATCTAGCTCCGGAAATCTTTAGATCCAACGGCAACACCACATAGGTGGATTTCACATCCTGCGAGGTGACGGTGCCCGACACGGCGTCGCGCATCTTTACCACCTTATTGCCGAAATACATTCCCGGCGAGAATCGCAGGTTGAAATTATTGTGGAGGCGCAGGTCCGCAAGGACGTTGACGCAAAAGCCCGGGGAATAGGCGGGAACTTCGGCAAAGAGCTGCTGCCCTTCGCTCGTGACGAAACCATTGTGGGTGAATTTCAAATCCTGAAACTGCATTCCCACGGAGAAGCCCAGGTGCCATCGCTTCATGTCGGCATAGGGACGGTTGAGCAATTTATCGTTCCTCTTCTGGGCCGCCATGGGGAGCAACAGCCCCAGCATCAGTAGGACCATCGCCACTCGCGTCATTCTGCTTAATATATTCTCTTTTTGTCTCAATTTCGTTTTTTTAATGCATGTGTTGAGGATCAAACACTGCGATTACTATTGAATTGATTATTAAACGAAACTTAAAGAGTGATTATTGCCACGATATCCCTTTTTAAGGATAATTTTGCTACTATTCCGGCTAATAGCCCATCAGCATCAGGATATATGGAGCGAACATGGAGGTGAAAAGTCCGTTGATGGTTAGCCCCAGCGAAGAGAAGGCACCGTAACGCTCCCCTGTCTCCAGCGCCGCAGATGTGCCTACAGCATGTGCCGCCGTTCCCATCGAGAGGCCCTGCGCGATAGGACTCTTCACCTTCGCTATCGACATAAATTTAAAGCCGGTCATGGCACCGAAAATGCCTGTGCAGATCACCACTGCGGCGGTCAAAGGCGCTATCCCGCCAAGGGTGCGGGTCACCTCCATGGCGATAGGTGTGGTCACTGATTTTGCAGCCAATGAGAGCACTACCTCTCGCGTCGCACCCAGCACTTGCGCCACCAACACTACCGACACGATGCCTATCACGCAGCCCACTACTTCCGCTATCAGCAACGGTATCAGCTGCTTACGGATAGCACTCAGTTGCTTATACAATGGCACCGCCAGTGCAACCACAGCAGGCTTCAACCAGAAATCTATATATTTGCCACTCTCTTGATAGCTATCATAGCTCGTATGGGATAGCATAAGATATACAATCATGAACGCTATGGTGAGGAGTATCGGGTTTAGAAACTGCGAACGTGACACTCGTTGCAGCCATTGCGCGGCGGCATATACGCCAAAGGTCAACGCCAACAGAAAGTATTGATTGGTAAGTATCTCCATAGCCTATCTCTTTGAATGTTTACGTATGAATTGATGCACATGGCCGGTGAACGCCAGCACTATAAGCGTACTGACCACAGTGCCACCAACTATGGGTAGCCATTGTTCTCCAATAAGTCCGAAATAATTCATCAGCCCTACTCCGGCAGGTACGAAAAAGAATCCCATATTCTTGAGCAGAAAATTCGCAGCTTTCTCTACCCATGCTAGTTTTATTATCCCTAATTTCAACGCCACTGCCAATAAAAGCATCCCCAAGATACTCGATGGCACCGGCACTCCGGTGAAATATACTATCACCTCTCCTACGGCTAAAAAACCGAAAATTATCGCTAACTGAAGTATCATAACATCTCTAAAAAGAGTGCAAAGATACAAAGATTTTATCAATAGTTGCGAAACGATAGGTAACGCAGCATTGGCACGCGCGTCCCTCTATGCGGAAATGCTGCTAGCATTAAGGTCAACAAAAATACTACCAATACGGAATGAAAACCAACATAAGGGAAGATATATCTGTCGCAAAGATAAAGGATTATCATATGATAGATGTAGATATCCAATGAATACTTGTCGCCTATCCTCGACAAGACGTCTATGTTTAACTGCGGCTTGGTCAAAAACAGCATCAACACAGACACGGCCAAAGGCATACTGAAAAACATACAACTGAAGGAACTGCTGCCCACAAAACACTTGTTGAGATGAAATTCTACAAACAACAATACGCAGCACATCAGGCTTATCCAAAGCCAATTATAACATCTCAATGCTCGCTCCTTATAGCGCACCAATCCACCAATGAACAGAAAGGGCAATGCCATGGTTAATAAATTGTCACTATAAATATCACCGACGCCCCAGAGATTATAAGGACCGCTCAACATATTCACGCTGAATCCGACTACTGCTATTATCATCAACGACAGCCGTCGCACTCTCTCTCGCTTGAAACACACGCATATCAACAGCAGCACTGCCAACGCCTCCAGATAAGCCGTGAGATACCACAAATGCCAACCAAAATTTCCGCCACGAAATATCTCTATTAACCAGAAACGCCAACTTGAAAGGTTCTCCCACCCATGCAGACACACATAATAAACGAAATATATCAGATTGGCAGAGATTGAGATGCGCAATATCTTCTTCAAAGCTCGTCTAACTCGCAGCTGATCCAATGCCCCATCCTGTCCAATTAGAAAATAACCGGAGATCATATAAAATAGCGGTACGGCAATAGTGGTCAGTGGCAATAACGCCTCTCGATAAACGACGCTAGTGTGTATTATAATGACGAGAACAGCACAGACACATCGCAGCATCTGCACACCCACCAATTTATATCCGCCCTTAAAATACAATTCGTTCATAATCTGCATCTTGCAAAGATACGAGGGTAACATTAAAAACTTTCAAACAGACTAATGGAATAAGCTTAGTAATATAATTTACTTGATATACAAAAAGCACCTATCCTATACGCTTAGCCACACTTTGAAAAGTCTTGTAGTCGATTACAAAATTAC
>CAZLJS010000197.1:0-3592 GCA_964559895.1 uncultured Sangeribacter sp. | reverse complement strand
TAGTGACAGAATCGACCACGCTGACTTTCCAGTCGGTGGTGCGGTCCCAGTTCATCGCTTTGGATAGATTAAGGGTGATGGCGGCTTCGCCTCCGGGAAATTGATAGCGCTGAATGCCGCAATGCGCTGTGGCTGTGAGCTCTACGTCGATGTTGTAGTCTTGAAGCTTCACCTTATAATAACCGGCGGAGCTCTTCTCGGAGTCGTGTGAGAAACGGGAGTGGATGCCTAAGGGGGCGTCGGCGCGCCGCACGGGGAGCGTCACGGGGAGGAAGGAGATGTCGTAGAGGTCGCCCGCTCCGGTGCCGGAGAGGTGTGTATGGCTAAAGCCGGAGATGGTGGAGTCGGGATAGAAATATCCGGCGATGCGGTCCCAGCCCGGTAGCCCGTTGTCGGGACTTAGTTGCACCATGCCGAATGGCGCTTGTGCTCCGGGATAAGTGTTGCCGGTGAAATCGGTGCCGATGAACGTATTGACAAGTAAATCACGGGACGCTGCTTTTCTAGCAGTGCCTCCGGCGACGGTTACAGTTGACAAAAACAGTACGGTCCCAACACCTAATAGACCTGTCCTTCTCATAGTAAAATTTTATATTCCCTTAGTCCTTATTGATGAGTCCAAAGTTAGACCTTTTTTTCGGAATATGCAAAAAAAATAAAAAAAAGTTTAGTATAGTAGTAGAAAAAAGTTGTTTGTCGGCAAAATAGCGCTGCTTTCCTGAGCTATTAAATACCCCGAGTGAGGAGCCTTGTTCTCTTCACTCGGGGCTGGAATTTATCTCTGCGGCGACGCCGTGGGGCTAGTGGCTACGCCGATTGGATGGCATTGTTATATCCTCAGAAGTTCTTTGGCACGAGAGGTAGTGATGCCGCGGCGTAGGGCATAGTCGGCGACTTGGTCCTCGCCAAGTTCTCCGATGGTGAAATACTCCGCGTCGGGGTTGGCGATGTACAATCCGCTAATCGTGGCGGTGGGTGACATGGCGCCGTTCTCGGTGATGGTGACGCCTATCTCATGGAGTTGCAACTTCTCATCTACGAGGTGCATCAGCGACTGGTCGGGCAACGAGGGATAGCCAACGGCAGGACGGATGCCTTGATGGCGGTTCTGCCACATATCCTTCACTGTCAGCGCCTCTTGCGGAGCATAGCCCCACAGCTCTGTGCGCACCTTATGATGTAGCCATTCCGCCGACGCCTCTACCATTCTGTCGCAAAGAGACTGGAGTAGCAACGATTTATAGCTGTCACCACCGGCTTTATATTCAGCATAATACCTTTCCAAATTAAGCCCTGCGGTAACGCCAAACAAACCTATATAGTCCTCTTCGACGGCGATATAGTCGGCAAGGGAACGGTAGTCGCCGCTCTGCTGACGAAGCATCGGCAGACGCAGGTCGCCATCCACCAGAATGTCATCAGCGTCACGACGGGCAGGGAGCAGCGTCACCACACCCTCAATATGCGTAGCCCCATCGTTAGCGAGCGTCTGGAGCAGCGCTATGGCGTCTTGCTGAAGCGCCTCTGCCTCCTCGTGGTGATGTATGCCACATTCACATTTGGCGGGGTGTTGCATCTTCCAGACGTTGAAGAAGTAGCGCCAGTTGATATATTCTGTGATGTCGTTTATGGAGATGTCGATATGGGTTTTGCCGATATGTAGTGGCGTGGGAGCCGGCGACGAGGCGGTGTATTTAGCATTACGACGAGCCTCCGCGATGGCTGTCAACGGTTGCTTATGTGCTTCGGCATATTCGGCACGTATCAGCTCATATTCGGCGTTAATCTCGGCGGAGAAGCTGTCGCGCGTTTCGGCATTGAGTAGCTTGGCTGCAATGATAGGGTTGCGGGCAGCATCGGAGATGTGTGCCACCACGCCGTGATATAGCGGAGCTATCTTAATGGCTGTGTGTAGCTTGGAGGTAGTGGCGCCACCCACGAACAATGGAATGGATAGACCGGCGCGCTGCATCTCCTCCGCCACGTGAGCCATCTCCGCCAACGATGGGGTGATAAGGCCTGAGAGACACACGATGTCCGCATTAACCTCCTTGGCAGTGGCTACTATCTTGTCGGCGGGAACCATCACGCCCAGGTCGATAACCTCGTAGTTGTTGCATGCCATGACTATCGACACGATATTCTTGCCGATGTCGTGGACGTCACCTTTGACAGTGGCGATGACGATAGTTCCGGCTTTGGTGGAGCCGCTTTTGCTGTTCTCCGCGTCGATGGTGGGGCGGAGTATCTCAACGGCCTTGTTCATGGTGCGCGCTGTCTTCACCACTTGTGGCAGGAACATCTTCCCCTCTCCGAAGAGGATACCTACGCGGTTCATACCCTCCAGCAACGGGCCTTCGATGATGCTCATGGCGTTGGGATATTGCGTCAACGCCTCCTCGATATCCTCCTTGAGGAACTCCTCGTTGCCATGGGTGAGAGCGTCTATAAGGCGCTTGTGAACAGCGATAGTTTTCCTATCCACCACGGGAGCGGCTGTCTCCTCCGCTTTGTTGGTCATATTGCGAGCATATTCGGCTAGTTCCTCGGCGGCACCCTTGCGACGGTTGAGCACCACATCCTCGATGAGGAGGCGCAGCTCCGGCTCTATGTCGCTGTAAGTGACAGCTGTGGAGGGGTTAAGGATAGCCATATCCATACCTGCCTGGATGGCATGGTAGAGAAATACGGCGTGCATCGCCTCACGGAGATAGTTGTTGCCGCGGAAGGCGAAGGATAGGTTGCTGACACCCCCGCTGACTTTCGCCCCGGGGAGGTGCTGCTTGATCCATGCCGTGGCGGCGATGAAGTCCGCGGCAAAGGCGTCGTGCTCCTCGATGCCGGTGGCGATGGTGAGGATATTGGGGTCGAAAATGATATCTGACGGAGCTATGTCGGCCTGCTCGGTGAGTAGCTTATAGGCGCGTTGGCAGATAGCTGTTTTGCGGTCAAAGGTGGTGGCTTGTCCCTCCTCGTCGAATGCCATTACCACCATTGCAGCGCCCATAGAGTGTATCATGCGTGCCTCTTCGAGAAACGCCTCCTCACCCTCTTTGAGCGAGATGGAGTTGACGATAGATTTACCCTGCACGCATTTCAACGCCTGGCGTATCACATCCTTGGATGAGGAGTCGATCATCACCGGCACTTTGGCTATCTCCGGTTCGGATGCCAATAGGTTGAGGAAGGTAGTTATCTCCGCTTTGGTGTCGAGCATACCGTCGTCGATGTTGATGTCAAGTATCAGCGCCCCGGCTTCCACCTGTTTGCGGGCTATCGCCAACGCTTCGTCGTAGCTCTTCTCCTTGATGAGGCGTAGGAATTTGCGCGAGCCGGCTACGTTGCATCGCTCACCGATGTTGACAAAATTGTTTTCAGGTTTAATCTCCAGCGCCTCCAGACCGGATAGGCGCAGGGTGTAGTCCTGTTGAGTCGTAACGGGGATGTGAGGCTTAGCGCTCTTGGCGAGCTTAGCTATGGCGCGGATATGCTCGGGGGTGGTGCCGCAGCAGCCTCCTATTATATTTACAAGACGTTCGTCGAGGAACCTGCCCACAGTGGTCGCCATCATCTCCGGCGTCTCGCCATATTT
>CAZLJS010000196.1:0-3596 GCA_964559895.1 uncultured Sangeribacter sp. | reverse complement strand
AGATAAGATTTAAATCTCTGACTTATTCAGTCCCACCAATGTATGGCTCCCATACATTGGTGGGATATCATCCCTAAAACCGCAAGACTTATGTACATTATGTACTTATGTCAAGCAAACAAGGCGCTTGTACTTATGTCAAGCAAATTCGGCGATTTGGACTTGCGCCGAAGCCAGGTACCGCAGTGTTGACGCACTACGACACCACCAATAACCAACTTACTAATTTATTTGTAAAATGATGAAAAACTTTAAAACTTTACTGTTCTCAGCCGCGACACTGATGCTCGCCACAGCCTGTTCCAGCGATGAACCTTTTAACCTCGACAACGGTCCCGAAGCCACTGTCACCTTCACCGTGGATGTTCCCGCGGCATCCCTCGCCACCCGCGCACGTACCGCTTACGCTGACGGCACCACCGCCACGCGCCTCTCATACGCCGTGTATAAAAAAGTAGGCGATGACTACGTTTATGTCACCTCCAAAACAGGTCTAGACGTCATCGACCTCAAAGCCTCTGTGTCGCTCAACCTCCTCACCAACGAGACATACGAGGTAGCCTTCTGGGCAGCCGCCAAAGACTCCCCCTATACCTTCAGCGCTACGGATAGGAAAGTCACCGTGGATTACAAAAACGTGGAGTGCAACGACGAGTCCCTCGACGCCTTCTATCTATGCAAAGAGGTGGAAGCCAAAGGCAACACTACCTACGAGATACAGCTCACCCGTCCCTTCGCACAGCTCAACATAGGCACCAGCGACAGAGAGCAAGCCGCCCTCGACTCCAAGTTCACCGCCTACAACAGCTCCGTCACCGTCAACGCCTACACAGCGTTTGACCTCATCACCGGCGAAACGGATAAGGACTCCATCAAAGAGTACACCTTCGCCATGGCACGCCTCCCGCAGGGTGAGAAGTTCCCCGTAGATGACGCCAAATATGACTATCTCGCCATGGACTACCTCCTCATGCCCGCCGCTGACCAAGAGGTCTTCAACGTGACACTCAACATGGAGAGCAAAGAGGGTGGCAACTTCAATAAGACATACCTCAGCATCCCCTTCAAACGCAACTACCGCACCAATATCTACGGTCAGCTCCTCACCACTACCAACGAGTTTAACGTGGTCATCGAGCCTAACCCAATCGGTAGCTTCAACGAGCAGCAATGGGCAGGCGACGTAGAGGCCATCACCCCCGACGCCGATGGTAACTACGTGGTATATAACGCCGCACAGCTCGCATGGATCGCCACCCAACCCGCCTCTACCTTCACAGGTAAGACCATCAAGATCGCTGCCGACATCAACGTGTCAGGTTCCGGTTGGACCTCCATCAACCTCCTCGACGACACTGAGTCTATCCGCGGCAAACGTCACGACGCTAAGACTACCATCTTCGACGGCCAAGGACATACCATCAAAGGACTCAACGCGCCTCTGATCCTCGCCATGAAGGGTGACATCAAGAATCTCACCGTCAGCAACGTTAGCTTCTCCACCACGAGCGCTTGTCAGGCAGCGGTGGTAGGTACTCTCTACGGCACCCTCAGCGACGTACATGTCTCCAACGTCACCATCAAGGGTGACGGCGCCACCACTACCATCAACTGTGGCGGTATCGTCGGTCTGATGTATGGCGAGACCATGACCAACTGTACAGCGGAAAATGTACATATCACCGGCGTTGCTAGCGGTGCGGGCGCTCTGATAGGCGCTATGCCCGAGGATGGCACCGTAGCGATGACAGACTGTAACCTCTCCAACTGCGAACCCGCGGTATGGACAGGCGAAGGTGACGTCACCATGAATGGCTACAAACCCATGGAGAAATATCCCGAGCTCTTTGCCGATGACTCTCATATCTACGTGTTTGGCGTTAGCGGTATGGACGGCCTTCGCAAATATCTCTATGAGGAGCGCATGAGCAACTATCTAGCTAAATATGAATTGGACATCATGGAGGATATCGACTGCACCGGATATACCTGGGAAAGCATCTGGATCGTATTAGGCTCACGTGAGGTAGCCGGATTTGTCCTCAATGGTAACAACCACACTATCAGCAACCTTACTGTCGTAGGTTCCGGCCTCTTTGGTGGCGCTCTTGGCAACCTCGACCAGATTGATGGTCTCGCATATACTAAGATTAAGGATATCACCTTCGACAACGCTACTATCGAAAGTGCGGGCGGTTGGCACGTAGGTCTCTTTGGCCAGATTGCTTGCTCATTGGAGTTGGAGAATGTGCATATCACCAATAGCTCCGTCACAGGTGCTTGCAACGTAGGTGGTTTGGTAGGCTCTACCGGTGAGTTTGGTAGCGTACAGCCTACTGTCACCTTCACCAACTGCTCCGTAGAGAACTGTACTCTCAAGGCTACAAGTGCAAATGGTGCTGACCCGACAGGCGCTTCTATCTTTATGGGCCGTGCCCTTGGTCTCGGAAGCGTGGATACTAAACTCCGTTTCAAAAACTGCTCTGAGAAGGGTAACACCTGCATCAACGCTAGCGACCTCGTAGGTGGCGGTATCTATGGCCATGCCAACTATACCGATGGCTGGGTTGACATCTATGTTGTCAATGAATTTAAAGATCTAAACTAATATCTGACTGATATATAAGCAACTAACAATGGGGAGGTGCGGCGCTCCGACACCGTGCCTCCCATCAATGAAAACTAATTATCAATATTATGAGACAATTCAAAACTTTTTTGTTCACAGCAGCTACTATGCTGCTCGCTACGGCTTGTTCCAGCGACGAGCCTGTAGTATCACCTGTCGGTGGTGATGCTACCGTAACATTCTCCGTAGATGTACCCTCATCTATCGCTACCCGCGCACGTACCGCTTATGCTGACGGTACTACCGCTACCCGCCTTACTTACGCCGTGTATAATAAGGAGGGGAAATTAGTCACTACCAAATCAGACCTCGATATTATCGACTTGAAAGCCTCTGTGACGCTCAACCTCATCTCCGGCGAGACGTACAAAGTAGCGTTCTGGGCAGCTGCCAAGGGTGCTCCCTATACCTTCGATACAGACAGCGCTTACGTGAAGGTTGACTACAACGGAGCTACCTGCAACGACGAGAGCCGCGACGCCTTCTTCGCTTGCAAAGAGGTGGAAGCCACAGCTAACCAGACAGTCCCCGTAACCCTTACCCGTCCGTTCGCACAGCTCAACATCGGTACCAGCGACTTCGATATCGCTTCCAAGGATGGCGGTTTCGTTCCCGCATACTCCTCTGTTAAGGTGAAAGCGTATGATAAGTTTGACATCCTCACCGGAGAGGCTGCTCCGGGTGCCAGCTACGAAGAGCGTGAGTTTGCTTTGTCGCAGCGTCCGCAGGGTGAGACATTCCCCGTAGATTCCGCTACTTACGACTATCTCGCCATGAACTACCTGCTGATGATGAACGACCAAGAGGTGTCTGACGTAGAGGCCGTTTTCTCCGACAATAATGGCCACAAGAAGGAGGCTAAATACCTGAGCATCCCCTTGAAACGCAACTACCGCACCAATATCTATGGTCAGCTCCTCACCACTACCAACACCTTTAACGTGCAAATCGTGCCGGATTTCAATAC
>CAZLJS010000195.1:0-3603 GCA_964559895.1 uncultured Sangeribacter sp. | reverse complement strand
CCAATATTTTTCATCGAGGGAGCCTCACCCTTCTGTTGCAACTTCTGCAGGGGTGTGGTGGCGAGAGGCACCACTATCCACATTACGATGTAAGCGAGGAAGATGAAAGATAACGGTATGACGTGGCGGAAGAAGGTGAAGCTGATGGAAAGCACCACCAGGGCCGTTAGCGCCAGACGTATCCAGGTGACGTCGATATTGAAGTATGAGGCGCATCCGCCACAGACGCCACCCAACATCTTATTCTCTTCGGAGCGGTAGAGGCGACGGTGCACATTTCTTGCCTCCTCCGCTGACATTCCTGGAGGCATCCCGATAGGTCCCGAAGGGGCGGCAGCCTCCGCTTCGGTGTCGCTGTCTATGATATCTTGCGGTTCTCCCATGCGTTCAATCAGGGCGGTGACGTCGGCGATGGTCACGATATAGTTGTTGCGGTCAAATTTCTCGCTAAGGATCTCAGCGCAGCGTGATTCGATGTCACCAACGATCTCTGCGGCGTCCTCATTCTCTCTCTTAAACGCCTCTGTGAGCGAATTAAGATAGTTTATCATCATGTCGTAGGCATCCTCGTCGAAGGTGAATTGCAGTCCGCCAAGGTTTACCTTGATTACTTTTTTCATTGGTTGGTAGTTAAGAAAGTTTTATAAATGGGTGATTGTTCTCTGTGTTGGATTCATCGGGGATAGGTGGCCGCGGAGGCTCACTGTCGGCTATCTCCGATAGTTTCTTGACGGTATCTACTATGTCGTTCCATACCGAAGCCATTACGGCGAGCGCTTGTCGCCCCTTGTCGGTGATGCTATAGTATTTGCGGGGAGGTCCGGAGGGTGATTCCTCCCATTCATAATCCACCTTCTCCTCCTTGCGGAGGCGGTTGAGCACGGTGTAGGCGGTGGCCTCTTTCACCAGTAGCTTGGACTGCGAGAGGGTGTTGATGATTTCAGACGGATAGGCACGGTGACGGCTGAGGATAAGTAGGAAACAGTATTCCACGATACCCTTGCGCATCTGTGTCTCTATGCTCTCTTTAATTTCATTCATAGTTTATTTATGACTATTTTGAACGTCGTCGTTTTCGATACTGTTGGCAGTGCGTTTCACATCGCTGTTCATGGAGCCGATGGTGTATTTGATGGCAAACCCCACCTGCCATGCCTTGGTGTTGATGTGAGATGTTTGATAGAAGCCGTCGCCCCATGAGCGGTTTTTGTAGCTCCAGGAGGAGGCGAGGAAATTGGAGGTGTAGAGGGTTAGCTTCAGACGGTCGTTTTTGAGGAAGTCGCGGCTGAAGGATATGCTGTAGTATTTATATCCTGAGTTGCGTGAGGTGATGTCGAACGAAGGTGACGCACCACCACCGTAGAAGTTGAGGTTGACATTGCCGGGCATGGTGTAGCTGACGTTCAGCCCCGCATTGGCATACCATCCCTTGTTGGAGAGCCCCTCCTGTGCGAACTTATATCTGGAGAAAACGGCGCTCGCATTGAGTGATACGTTCAACTTCTGCGAGAAACGATAGCTGAGAAATCCGTTAAGGTTGAAGCTCCTCTTGTGGCCCACGTTGGCATAAGTGTCTTTGAGAATGTCACCTTCTAGTAGGGATATCAAGTTGATAGAGTTGTCGCAGGTGGAGTATGTGGCTTGAATATTTCCACCAAGCTTACCGGCGAAATTGGAGTAGGTGAGGGATACATTGTGCGTATTCTCGGAGGTGAGGTTTGGGTTGCCGACTCTGACGTATCCGGCGAGAATCTCTTCGGAGTAGGGGTTTAGCTCATCCACGCCGGGGCGACGTATGCGCATCTGATATGCGAGGCGTAGCGACGTGGCCGGGGCGAAATTGTAGGAGATGGCACCGTTGGGGACGAGGTCGTTGAGGTCTGTGGCAAAATCGGGGTAGTCACCTTCGGTGAATTTCACCCCCATGTGGGTATATTCATAACGTAGTCCGGCTTTGGCGCCCCAGCTCTTCCAGTGGGCGGAATAGGAGGCGTAGATGGCGCCCACGTTTTGGTATTGCTCCATATTCACATTGCTGTTGAGCTGCTCCTGGAGGGTGTCGAAGGAGTCTCCCGAGAAGGTGTATCCGTTGCCATAGTTGCGGCGCAGGATAGCCTTGGCACCGGTCTCCAAAGTGGAGAAGCTACGGATGGGAAGGGTGTAGTCCAGCTGGAAGGTGTGCTCGTTGGTGGGGTTGGACGTCTTCTGGAGAGAGTATAGGTCGGTGAGGGGATAGTTGTATAGATCGTAATATTGCTGATATACATTGTTGGAATATGTGCCGTGGGCATATTGATAGGACGCTACGATGTTGTGCTCCGGTGATTTGAAATTGTGCTGATAGTTGACATTACCGGTGAAGCTGCCCCACTTCATTTTGGCGTTCATCCACTGCGAATTGGAGTAGTTGAGCGACTCGTCGGCGCGGTACATATTTGTTAATGTGGTGAGTAGCTGCTTGTTGTTGATGTCGAATAGCGAGGCGCTCATGGTGAAGAGGTTGGTGGTGTCTGGCTCCCATGAGAGGGCGAAGGTGCCGTATCCCAACGTATAGTTATTGGTGGTAGAGGCGTCTTGGACGAGGAGGCGGGAGTCTTCGCTATTGGTAGCCTCGCGGGTGATATTAATTTGGCTCTTGGGGGCGTCGAAGATTTTACTGTCGGAGAAGTTGAAGGATAGGCTGGAGGTGACATTCTTCACCTTAGTGCGGGCATAGACGTTGGCACCGGCGTCTTTGTTGGAGATACTGGCGCCAATGGTTACCATGTATCCGTCTAATGAGGATTTGCCCACGGTGATGATGTTGAGGATGCCGCCTGAGCCTTCGGCGTCGTATTTGGCGCCAGGCTCTGTGATGACCTCAATCTTCTTGATAGATGAGGCGGGCATGTTTTTAAGCACGGTGGAGGCGTTTCCGCTAAGCATAGGGTCGGGCTTACCGTTGACGTATATCTTAAAGTCTGATTGGCCGTTGACGCTGATATTGTCCTGGCCATCCACGGTCACCATTGGGACCTTGCGTAGCATCTCCAGTACGGTGCTGGTCTGCGACGAAGCATCCTCCTCTAAATTATAGACAACCTTCTCGCCATTAGCTTCGATGATAGGGCGTTTGCCTGTGACGATGATTTCATCGAGCAGTTCGGCGTCGGGAGATAGCGCCACGGTGCCGAAGTCGATAGCAGTAGTGATGTCGGTGAGGTTGAAGTCGCGCCAACACTCTTTCATGCCCAGGAAAGAGAATTTAGCCTTGTAAGAACCCTTCTTAGGAATATCGGTCAGGAAAGCGCCATTCTCGTCGGTAAGGCCTGAGATTATAGGCTTAACAGTGTCGTTGGCGGCGTATATGACGTATGTGGCTCCCGGTATGGCGTCGGTGGTGACAGCGTCAGATACGTTCCCTTTGACAGCGTAAGTCGCTGCTCCGGCGGAGATTGCGAAGCTGAGGGAGAATAGTGGAAGTAAAAACTTGCGGTCCATCTTAGTCGTAAGTGTTAATTTGTTGTTTTCGGTATAAATTCGTTGTTGTTGTTTCTTTACGGGGGCAAAGTTAATAACAAAAATAGTACTATGCAATAAATAGTAGTATTTTTTTTAGAGAAG
>CAZLJS010000194.1:0-3620 GCA_964559895.1 uncultured Sangeribacter sp. | reverse complement strand
GAATTTGGATTATATACGTTGGGATTTCCGAATAAAGAGGTTGAAAATGGCTTTCTGAAATTTTTGTTGCCTAACTATGCCTCTATAGACAACACTCAGTCGGCTTTCTTCGTAACGAACTTTGTAAAAGAGATTCGTGCAGGCAAAGTTGATGAATTCTTACAACGCTTGTCATCGCTATTTGCTGATACGCCCTACGAATTGGTAAAGGACCTTGAAAATCACTACCAGAATGTGCTTTTCATCGTCACAAAACTCATGGGGTTCTACGTTAAGGCAGAGTATCACACCTCTAAAGGACGCATTGACTTAGTGCTGCAAACTAGCGACTATACCTACGTCATGGAGTTCAAACTTGATGGTACCGCCGAGGAAGCTCTTGCACAAATCAACGACAAAAACTATGCATTGCCATTTGCGAACGACAACCGCAAGCTCATCAAAGTTGGCGTAAACTTCTCATCAAAGACTCACAACATAGAGCGTTGGATTATAGATTAAAAGCTAACTACCCGTTAATAGGGTAATTAGCTTTATTATTTATCAGCGTCAACCGCGAAGGTTAAGCAAGGAAGCGGATTAGAGTATATTACAGCATCTTACTGCGTATTACAATTACCGCTTACTTCACCTGCTTGTTGCCGTTTTGGTCAATCACGATGCTACCCTTGGCAGGGTTAACGACGCGAATACCATTAAGGTCATAATAGCGATTCGACGCATCGGGGTCCGTAACGACGGAGGATACACCCGTGACGATGTTGTCAAGATCCAAAGAGAGGGTATTGTGTCCGGTATGCGCCGCTGCTACGACATCGCCAAAGACCGCGGTGGCGGGGATATAGGCGCTGTTGGCCTTCAGCTCAGTGACGTCGCTATGGAGCGTGAAAGCGACAGAGCCGTCGCTGCCCATATCGAGAGTATAGATATCAGCATCGTTGGCGCGGTAATATGTGGTACCAGCCATCAGATTGTCAATATCATACGTGCCCTCTATATTCTCTGTGATATGGAACGTGGTCGTGGCCGATGCCTCACCGCGCAGTATGCAGGGGGTGTATGCCGGGATGACATCATCCAGCTGCCCAAGCTCTACCCTATCGTTGGCTATCGACATGATATAATAAGCGTGCAACCCTTCGGGGATATCCACCTGGCAGGGAAGCATGGTAGTGGCAAATCCGGCTGCATTGAGTGTCGGGCCGGTGATATCCTCTACCTTCTCCAAGTACCATAGCATGGCGTTCTCGGTGTTGGTATTGATAGCGATACCCTGGCCGCCGCTGACACCATTGGTGGTGAGTCGCTTATTCTCGCCATTGTACTGCAACTTAAAGAGACGTGAGCTCTCGGAGTTGCGCACCAGCTGGAACACCTTCGCCTCATCGTTGTCGAGGAACGTCACCAAGAAGTCCTTATTACCTATCTGGAGGCCCTTATCCACGGCTACCACACGCAAGCGGCGACGGTCATAATCCAAGCCATCCACGCAGTGGAACTGGAAGAGGCGCAGGTTCTCGCCGTTGTTGTCGAGGTTGGAGACACCCAGCACGGTGGAATTCTGCGCAAACAGCGTCAATCCGGTCTTATTGAGTGTCATATAGTTGGTAAGGCTTTTAGCCGTAGGTCGCTCATAGTTCTTGATGCGGTAGTATGCAGTAGGCTGAGGGTAAGAGGCATTGACCGCCTTCTGCTTCAGCGCCGCCAAGGTAGGTAGCGACACACTGTCCACATTCTCATCCTTGAGAGCCTCCTCGAGGTCGTCGATGTCGTAGCTGCCGCAGTAGTTGGTATATCCATCGGCATTCACCGCCTTAGCCACCGCCAAGAAGGCGCGGTAGCTCTCTATCATGCTCTTACGCGTGCTACCTATCACATCCTCCATCTTGAGAATCTCGGCGTCGGTGAGGACGCGCTCGTTGTCCTCTATTTGGAAGAATATACCATAGCTGGGCTCCGTCATGTCACCCAGGAAATAGACGGCATTGCGCAGCCCCTTGGAGAGCCCCAGCATCTTGCTGTCGCCCGAGATGAGCCAGCCCTTCTGCGCCGCTTCATAGTTGAAATTCAGCGCTGAAGCAAACTCCGACAGGTCGCAATCCTCGGTAGCGAACTGTAGGCAACGCTGCGACGCCAAGTTATACAGATAGTATGCCTGGTCCACCTCCTGATGGTATATCACCCATAACTGATTATCTGTCAAGGAGTCGGGGTGCTCGGTCATCACCTTATAGTTGGGGGTGTCGGCATCGGTGGGGATATAGCTTAGATATCCACAGGTGTCGGCCTCCGCGGGAAGACGCTTGATGGTAACCACACTATTGTTGGTCAGCTCCTCCAGCTCTGTTATCTCTTTCGCTCCGCAAGTCATCACACTCACCAGAGCTATTATTGCCAATATATTGCGTAACATAATGCTGCTTACTTAAGAACGGTTTTTACTTCGTCGGCGGTGATAGCGTGGTCATTGGGGAACGCCGGTTTAGCATACTGCGGTATCGGGGCGTTGGAAATCTTCATCACGAAATCGTCGTCGATGGTTTTGAGCGGGTTGCCGTCGCGGTCGGTAGCGTTCGCCATATCCGTGCGGAACTCATCCAGCATATCCTCGGGCATGAGGTACCAGCTGCTGGCATAGTCGGGAGCATACATGGCGACGGACCTCAACAAGCCCCAACGCTCAAAATATGGCACCAGGTTATAGCCACACAGCACCGACGCCTTGCGGATATAGTTGAGCACATACGGCACCTCGTTTTGCAACTGCTTATTAGTGCCGTCCAGGTATCCCTTGGTGACCCAGCAGGACTCGGGATAAAGCTCTTTCAGACGGTTGAATTTAGCCGCGCTGCCATTCTGTGCGTGGGCGATAAGCTCATATTTGTCGATAGAGGATTTCTCCACCGTGGAGCCCTCGGTGTTGGAGGTGCTACGCATCGACTGGAAGAAATCGCAGGAATAGTCGGGGATATAATCCTCAGCGGGACGGTAATCCTCGCTCTGTGCCTCACAGAAGTAATCCATGAGCATATAGAACATCATCATGTAGTAGCTACCATCTGTCTCCATGATAGTGATGGCATGGTCCTTGTCGTCGGCAAATTTGGTGATGGTGGCACTCTGTTGTGCCGCCCATTCCTTCAACGCCGGACACCAATCGAGGGCAGTGCCGGAGGTAGCCTCGTCGATGGCCTTCTGTCGCCAGTCAGACGTGGTCTTGGTGTGGTTATCGTTCAAGACGATATTGACAGCGTTCTTGCGGCTATTCTCCACACGGTCGGTGTAGCCCATGCGCAGGAAGTTGTAGATGGAGCAGATATTGTTGGTCACCTCCCAGGTGGTAGGCCATTGGAAATAGGGGTTCATCTGGTGTTGATGGCCCCACTCATGCGAGAACCCCCATATAGCGTCGCTGTCGGTGTACATCAGCGCGTCGGGGCTGAGCAAGCGCGAATCGCTGGAGATGTTCATCGCGATACCTGTGCCTGTCTGTGTCATATAGTTCCAGTTGCAGCAGTAGGCCAACGTAGTGTTGCCATATTCATAGCCATATTTCTCGATACCCAGTTGGCGGTGCATCCAGATGATGAGCTGGTCGATAAGGTTCATGTACATCACAT
>CAZLJS010000193.1:0-3622 GCA_964559895.1 uncultured Sangeribacter sp. | reverse complement strand
ACATCCTCATCCACGAGGTGAAGCCCACAGCTATCACCATCGCCGAGGAGATGAGCGGTATGCCCGGACTGGCGTTGCCCTTCGAGAAGGGTGGCATGGGCTTTGACTACCGCATGGCCATGGGAATCCCCGACTATTGGATCAAGATGATTAAGGAGAAACGCGACGAAGAATGGCACCCCTCATCAATCTTCTACGAGCTGTCCAACCGCCGCGCCGACGAGAAAACCATCTCCTACTGCGAGAGCCACGACCAAGCCCTTGTTGGCGACAAAACCATCATCTTCCGTCTTGCCGACAAGGAGATGTATTGGCACATGATGGTCGGCGACCGCAACTTCGACGTCGATCGCGCCATGGCGTTGCACAAGATGATACGACTGGTGACCCTCGCCACCATCAATGGCGGTTACCTCAACTTCATGGGCAACGAGTTTGGCCATCCCGAATGGATCGATTTCCCCCGCGAAGGGAATGGCTGGAGCCACAAATACGCACGTCGCCAGTGGAGCCTCCTCGAGCGCGAAGACCTCAAGTATAAGTTCCTCAATAACTTCGACAACGCGATGCTCGCCGCCGTCTCCTCAGAGAAAGCCTTTGAGCAACAGCCCTTGGTGAAGCTATGGGATAAGGACGACGACCAGGTGTTGGCGTTCATGCGCGGCGACCTGGTGTTTGTCTTCAACTGGAACCCGACACAGTCCTTTGAGGGCTACGGCATCCTCGCCCCGGAAGGGGAATATGAGATGCTGCTCGACAGCGACGCCGACACGTTTGGCGGCTTCGGCAACATCGACGACAAGCAGGCGCATCTCACACAGCACGACCCGCTATATGCCGACGAGCATAAGGGCTGGCTGCAGATGTATCTCCCTGCCCGCACCGCATTCATATTTCGCAAGAAATAATAGATAAAGACCTGAGTCCTTAGAGCCAACCACGGCACTAAGGACTCTTTCTCTTGGGAAAAACGCTTATTTAGCATCACTATCGCGTCTATAATCTTAAAGTCTATTAAGATGTTAGGGGCTAACTAAATATTTTTAGTATCTTTGCAGCATTGATTTATTTGGACTACTATACACTATAGTCCTCAAACTAACAAGCATGAATAAAAAAGTAAAGAACCTTATCTCTCGAGGTGTACTTTATGGCGCATTGCCACTGTTGGTGGCGTGCTCCGATGAGAACCCTTGGAACACCGGCAATGGCGAAGGTGGCATCACGCCGCATCTCACTACCAGTGGCGAGGTGAAAAGTTCCGTAGCCGTGCGCTCCTCTGCTTCAGAGCTGGACGTGCCCGAAGCTTCACAATTCTCCCTCTCATTGTCAAAATCAGACGGTACTTATCAGAAAACATGGTCATCATTTGATTTATTCCCCACTGAGGATAAATTCAAAGTCGGTCAATACACCATGGCGGCAGCTTATGGCGATATTGAGGATGAGGGTTTCGAGCGCCCCTATTTCTATGGAGAATCCACATTCAGCGTTGCTGAAGACCAATCCACAGATGTGGAGATTACCGCCAAGTTGGCAAATACCATGGTGTCGATAGCATACACCGACGCCTTCAAAGCCTATTTCAAAGACTTTTCCGCCACATTGCACTCCGCAGGTGGCTCTTATATAGTCGTTCCCAAAGAGGAGGAACGTCCCGCATATCTCATGCCCGGCGACGTCACTATCGCAGTGTCGCTCACCAAGCAGAACAATGTCTCCGCCACCTTCCAGCCCGCTGACTTCAATGCCGAGGCACAACACCACTATCGCGTCACCTTCGATGTTAATAATGGCGAAGTGGGTGAGGCTCAGTTGGTTATCACCTTCGACGATACCGTGGAACAGGAGGATGTGCAGATAGACCTCAGCGACGAGATGATGACAGCTCCGGCGCCGCAGGTTATACCGCAAGGCTTCAGCGCCGACACGCCTATGGAGATTCTCGAGCAGAGCACCCTCAGCGATCCGGTGAAATTCTTCGTCAGAGCCAAGAGCGGCATCACCAACGCCACCCTCACCGTCTCTTCCTCGGCAGGCCTATCCTTAGGCACCGAGTTTGATATCTGCTCCCTCAGCCAAGCACAGCTGGCACAACTCAGCGCAGCGGGCATCAAGGAGACCGGCTTCACCGGCAACCTAAGCACCCTCGGACAGGTGGATCTGACATCATTCCTCAGCACCCTTCCCTCAGGCACCCACAGCGTCACCCTCGTGGTGAAGGATAAGATGACCAAGGTCAACGACCCCGTCACCTTGACCGTCAACGTCACCCCCGTGACGCTCAACATAGTCTCCGTAAGCCAAGCCGCTTATGGCTCCGACGAGGGCTCGGCAGTGGTGGCGTTCAATGGCAACAACCTCGCCGAGAAGCTAACCATCGAGGCCCTTGACGACTATGGCACACGTCGCCAGTGTGACATCATCTCCGTCACACCCCGCTCATCCTCCAAACGAGGTTCCGACGCTTATCCCCTGAAACAATACGACGTCAAATTCAAGCTCCCCTCCACCAGCCGCAACGTCACCTTCTATGTCAGTTACGCAGGCACAGAGAAGGCACAAGGCACCGTGGAGCGCAAGAATATATCCTATACCATCAGCGCCGACCCGTATGCCAACCGTGCCGTGGTATATGTAAGCACTGATGATACCGACGCCTATGAGACCATCATCAACAATCTGCGCGTCTTCGCCGGTAGCACCGAGCTGACCGTCACCAGCCGCAGTGTCGATCGCCATTATGTGATTGTCCACGGCTTGAGCGCCGGCACCACCTACGAGCTGAAAGCCACCATGCAGTCCGGCTCCAACCCCACATTCTGCACACCGGTGACCATCACCACCGAGGCGGCATCGGTAGTCCCCAACGGCGACTTCGAGACCTTGGCACAGACTATCAACACTACACTCAACCAGGGTGGCAGATACTCCAACCTGACACAATGGACCACTGTATATAACAAAGAGACCTACGACGTATATGAGCCGACAGGCTGGGCCAGCGTCAACGCTAAGACCTGCAACCTCAGCTCCTCCACGCTCAACACCTGGTTCGTAGTTCCCTCTACATACAACACCTCTGATGCACAATCGGGCAGCAACGCCATGGTAGTGCGCAGCGTCGGTTACGACTACTCCGGTTCCGAGCCGGGCCGTGACTCCCGCACAGACACCGGCACTTATAGCCGCAAAGAGGCTACCGTAGCCAATGCCGCTTCAGGCCGCTTGTTCCTCGGCTCATACGCCATCAACACCTCGACCATGGAGCAGACCTTCAGCCAGGGCGTAAGCTTCGCATCGCGTCCCTCCTCGCTCACCGGTTACTACAACTACGCCACCGATGCTACCGACACCGCTGAGAAGGGTGTGGTGACAGTGACATTGCTCAACGGCAGCACTGAGATCGGTTCAGGTAGCATAGAGCTCTCCGCAGCCACTGCCTTCACTGCCTTCACAATTCCTATCACTTACAACGTGGCCTACACCAAGCCTACCTCGCTGAGAATCATGATTTGCTCCACCAACAGGGGCTCTTATTCCGTCACTGAGGAGACATCCAACGTTAAGACCACTAAATATACAGAACTCGTGCAGAAAGCCATTGGCGCTGTGCTGACAA
>CAZLJS010000192.1:0-3628 GCA_964559895.1 uncultured Sangeribacter sp. | reverse complement strand
TCATCTCTGAACAATATGAGAGAGCCAAAGAGATCCTCCGCAAATACAGCAGAGAGCACAACCAACTTCGCGATATGCTAATCAAGAATGAGGTCATCTACACTCAGGATGTGGAGAACGTGCTTGGCAAGCGTCAATGGAAATCCCGCACCGACGAAATTCTTGAAATCAACAAGAAGGAAGACACCTCAGCGCCCAAGGCCCTAGAGTCATCAGATGAGAAAAAAGATGGTGACGACACCGCCGAAAACGCCGGTTCAGACAGCGAAGATAGCGAGACGCCACCCCCATTTGAGAAGATTTAACATCTCCCAAAATATTGATAAATAAAAGAATCAGCTACGATATAAAATCGCGGCTGATTTTTTTATTTGCAAGTCTAGATAAAAAACAGTAACTTTGCATAAAACTTTTAGCCACAATGCATTCACAGCCAAAAGCGACCTTAATTTTGCAAGACGGCTCACGTTTTGAGGGCTTCTCCTTTGGAAGCCAAGAGCCATGTAGCGGCGAGGTAGTGTTCAACACTGCCATGACCGGTTATCCCGAGAGTCTCACCGACCCATCCTATGAGGGTCAAATACTAGTCACCACTTATCCGATACTGGGCAACTATGGAGTGCCGTCAGCCGATGTCAAATCAGAGGACAACGTCAGCGAGTACTTCGAGTCGAGCCATATCCATTGCTCCGCCATTATCTGCCAAGATTACAGCTGGGTACCGAGCCACTGGCTAAGCACCCGCAGTCTTCACGAATGGCTACGCGAGGAGGGCATCCCCGGCATCTTCGGCATCGACACACGAGCTCTCACAAAACACTTGAGAGAGAAGGGTTCTATGTTGGGTAAAATTGTATTTGAGGATACTGACGAGACAGCACTACCCTTCCACGATCCTAATCAGGAGAATCTTATTGCCAAAGTCAGCACACCCGACGTACGCACCTTCGGCGAAGGCGAGAAGAATGTGGTGCTGGTAGATTGCGGCACAAAGTACAACATCATCCGCTGCTTGGTGCGCCGCGGCGTCAAAGTCACCATGGTGCCATGGGACTATGACTTCACCACGCTCCCCTACGACGGACTATTCATTAGCAACGGACCGGGCAACCCCGACTTCGCAGAGGCTACCGTGGCAAACATTCGCAAAGCAATTGCGATAGGAAAACCAATCTGTGGCATCTGTATGGGCAACCAACTGCTGGGCAAAGCCGCCGGCGCTAAAGTATTCAAACTAAAATATGGACATCGCAGCCATAACCAACCGGTAAGAGAGGTGGGCACAAACCGCTGTTTCATCACATCGCAGAACCACGGTTTCGCACTTGACACCGCTACCCTCCCCGAGGAATGGGAGCCTCTGTTCATAAATATGAACGATGAGACCAACGAAGGAATACGCCATAAGAGCAAACCGTTCTTCTCCGCGCAATTCCACCCTGAAGCTAGTTCCGGACCTAAAGATACGGAATTTATCTTTGATGATTTCATTAAGTTACTTTAACACTTCACCCTATCATGGCATCGAGCGATAACCATAGAAAAGAATTTAAGAAAGTGCTTCTGCTCGGTTCAGGAGCGCTCAAGATAGGCGAGGCCGGAGAGTTTGACTATTCCGGTAGCCAGGCATTGAAAGCATTGAAAGAGGAGGGTATCAACACCGTCCTTATCAACCCCAATATTGCAACCGTACAAACATCAGAGGGTATCGCAGACAAAATCTACTTCCTGCCTGTGACCCCCTATTTTGTAAAGAAGGTAATCGAGAAGGAACGTCCCGACGGCATCATGCTCGCCTTTGGAGGCCAAACCGCGCTTAACTGCGGTGTGTCGCTATACCAAGACGGCATCCTTGAGGAATATGGTGTGGAGGTGCTCGGCACCCCCGTACAAGCCATCATGGACACCGAGGACCGTGAGCTCTTCGTCCACAAACTCGACGAGATTGATGTTAAGACCATCAAGAGCGAGGCTGTGACAACGATAGAGGACGCCCTTGGCGCCGCTGAGGAGCTCGGTTATCCGGTAATCGTACGCGCCGCTTATGCCTTGGGTGGCCTCGGTAGCGGCTTCTGCGACGACGCCGACCAACTGAAAGCGTTGGCTGAAAAAGCACTCTCCTTCTCACCTCAGATCCTCGTGGAGAAATCCTTGAAGGGATGGAAAGAGGTTGAGTATGAGGTGGTGCGCGACAGCTACGACAACTGTATCACTGTCTGCAACATGGAGAACTTCGACCCACTGGGCATTCACACCGGTGAGAGTATCGTGGTGGCTCCGTCGCAAACACTCTCTAATGAGGATTACCATATGCTGCGCAAGCTCGCTATCAAGATCGTGCGCCACGTGGGCATCGTCGGTGAGTGCAACGTGCAGTATGCCTACGATCCTAAATCCAATGACTACAGAGTCATTGAGGTCAACGCCCGTCTATCACGTAGCTCGGCATTGGCATCAAAGGCTACCGGATATCCGTTGGCTTTCGTGGCTGCTAAATTAGGCTTGGGATTCGGTCTGTTTGAGCTGAAGAACTCTGTGACAAAATCTACATCAGCGTTCTTTGAGCCCGCGCTCGACTATATCGTATGTAAGATACCTCGTTGGGACTTAGGTAAGTTCCATGGCGTACGCCGCGAGATCGGTTCTTCGATGAAGTCTGTGGGTGAGGTGATGGCTATCGGCCGCACCTTTGAGGAGGCTATCCAGAAAGGTCTCCGCATGATCGGCCAAGGTATGCACGGCTTCGTGGAGAACAAGGAGTCTAATATCGCCGACCTGGAACAGGCACTCAGCCAGCCTACCGACAAACGAATCTTCGACATCGCACAAGCCCTGCGCAAGGGATACAGCGTGGATAAGATTCATGATCTCACTAAGATTGACAAATGGTTCCTCAATAAGCTACACAACATCACTGAGACACGCGATGAGCTTGAGAAATATGAAGATATAACATCACTGCCAACTCCCCTCTTGCGCCAAGCCAAGCAACAGGGATTTAGCGACTTCCAGATAGCACGCGCCCTCTATGGCGACAGAATGACCGAAGAGAGCACTACCCTATCAGACAAGGTACGCGCTTGCCGCAAGGCCGCAGGAATCGTTCCGGTAGTGAAGCAAATAGATACCCTCGCCGCTGAATATCCGGCACAGACAAACTACCTATACCTCACCTACAATGGCTCTGAGAATGATATCCAATATCAGGGCGACAAGAAGTCGGTAGTGGTACTTGGTTCGGGCGCTTACCGCATTGGTAGCTCCGTAGAGTTTGACTGGTGTGGCGTCAATGCGTTGATGACCGTGGCACAGCAGGGATATCGTCCCGTAATGATCAACTATAACCCTGAGACAGTATCCACCGACTACGACATGTGTGAGCGCCTCTATTTCGACGAGCTCACCTTTGAACGTGTGATGGATATCATCGAGCTGGAGCAGCCCTACGGCACTATCCTCTCAACGGGTGGCCAGATACCCAACAACCTTGCGTTGCGCTTAGACAAGCAGCAGGTGCCTATCCTTGGCACACAGGCCTACGACATCGACCGCGCCGAGGATAGAAACAAGTTCTCGTCACTCTGCGATGAGCTCGGCGTGGATCAACCACGTTGGCGTGAATTGACCT
>CAZLJS010000191.1:0-3637 GCA_964559895.1 uncultured Sangeribacter sp. | reverse complement strand
GTAATCTTATTGGTGTTGGGGTTAAGCTGAGCCACCTTCACGAAGAAGCCGTCGTAGGCCTTGAAATATACGTTACCGTCGCCACGGTTCCATACCGGATTGGCGATGGAAGGATCGAAGTCACGTGTCACAGCTGTGGCCTTCTGTGTGGCAATGTCATATATGAAGCCTTGAAGGTCGTAGTCATTGGGGATAGGCTCGTCACCGATTTTGACGCCAAGGTCACCAAAGACGCGGGCGGAACCGATCACAAACAAGCGTTTGGCATCGGGAGAGTAAACGGCGGTAGTGAGGTAGCCGTTGTCTCTAATCAGTGTATCGGCCTTCATAGTGTTCATATCCAGCTGTATAAGATTGAAAGAATAGAAGGGATACTTAGATGGGGTCTCAGCAGAGGTGGTGAATAGCAATTTATTACCATCGGCGGAGATGTCTGCCAATACGGTGTTTTTGGTGCCGTAAGTGATGGTCTGCTCGGCGCCGCTTGCGAGGTCATATTTCTTCAAGAAATATCTGTTGCGGTTGCCTGCTATGCGGTCATCGGGAGTGAGATATCGGTGCAACGGGGTAGTGTCGGCGGCAGCCTCCTCGGTGTCGTAATAGATGATATATTGCTCGTTGGGGCTCCAGGTGAAGTTGTCGGTAGGAACGCCGGAATAGAGCAGTTTCTGCTGCATATCTGGCAATGTCATCGTGTAAACGTCAAAGCCGTCAGCGCTCTTTCTAGTGAAATATAGTGTGCTACCTTTTGGCATCCAAGCAGCTCTCTCGAGGGTGGTAAGGATGCGGCCCGATTTCACCTCTGAGACCTGAATATAGCGATTGGTAATATCGGCAGTCTGTTTGTCGGTGAAGAAGGTGAGCAAGTATTTACCATCAGGTGAGATTTGCGAGCTAGTGGCACGCACGCCTTGGTCGGTGGCAGGAAGGAGGAAACGCTCCTTGATGGCCGGACCGGAGACGATGGTGTTGGCCTCAGACTTCTCGTCGGGGATGAAATTGAGTTTCATCTCAGGGGCTTTTGCTCCCGCATCGGCGATAATCTTCACGCATACCTGATAAGTATCTTCGGGCTGCATAGTAACGGGGACCATGCGCATAGAGGCCTCACAGATGGAGTCCTCAGCAGTGGTTTTCTGCACCTTGGAAGCCTTATTTACAAGCACCTCATAAGGGGCATTGCACTCCACCTTTATATTACCTGCCGTGTAACCTGAGGGGCGGATAAGTGTCTCTGTGAGATAGAGCACTCTGCCCGTGGCTGGAGCGTCGAAAGTGAAGATAGAGTCTGCGGCGTTCATACTCTTGTCGGTATATGTGCCGGTAGAGAAGTCTAGGTTTACGCGCTGGTTAAAGATAGTAGGCAGGTCAAATTTCTGTCCTTTGGTGTTAACAGTATCGTTAGAGATGGGCTGGCTAACAGGTATGGCGGGGCGCACCCTCACCTGATCGAGCGACCATACTAACGCACATGCCGAGGTAGCGCATAGCATAGCGCCCCCCAGCATGATAGTTTTTGTCATTTTCATTGGTATCAGTGTTTAAAGTTCAATATAAATAATTTTTGTTTAACTCGGTATCTGGTATTCCGGCACATCCTTAAGCTTAAGCTCGAAGATTAGTGAGGAATAGGGGTCGATGGCGCCGTAGCCTGTTGTGCCGTAAGCAGTGTTGTAAGGCATGATTACGGTACAGCTGTCACCAACGTGCATATTGGTAAGAGCGATGGCGAAACCTTGTATCTGCGCCGAGGGCAAGCAGCGATAGATGCTGTCACCATTGGTGGTGTTGAGATAGGAAGAGTCGCGCGCCACGCCGTCGATGGTGCTACATTTATAAACCACGTCGCAGGTTGAATTAAATAGCGGACGCAGGTTCTTCAATGTGGCGTTAGGATCGTTGTGCCATTTCATCAAGACGTATGCACCGGGGTTCCATGTTGGCGATATCTTTGTATAGACAAGCGAGCCATTCTCGGTGAGCGCCAACATCTTATCTACATAGGACACGTTCTCGCTTTTCCATTCGGAATAGTCCTCGGTGTCATCATCCAGGCAGGATGGCAACAGGGAAGTCACAGCCAATAGTGCTGCGAAGTTCAGAATAAATTTCCTCATTTAAATTGTATATTAAAACTCCACTGTCGGGGCTTTCTCGGCGCCTGCCTCAGCTTTGAACTGTGGCTTAGCGGTGAAGTCAAACCATCCGGCATAGATATTTGTGGGGAATTTCTTGATTGAAGTATTGTAGTCAAGCACAGCCTCTGTGTAGTTCTTACGAGCCACGGTGATTCTGTTCTCGGTGCCCTCCAATTGGTTTTGGAGGTCGCGGAAGTTCTCGTTAGCTTTCAGGTCGGGATAAGCCTCAGTGACAGCCAAGAGGGATTTCAACGCGCCGGAGAGCTCGTTTTGAGCCTCTTGGTACTTAGCGAGTGTCTCTTCGTCGAGGTTCTCGGCGTTGATGTTGATAGAGGTGGCTTTGCTGCGAGCATCCACTACCTTTTGCAAGGTCTCACTCTCGTGGGTGGCATAACCTTTGACAGTGTTGACCAGGTTAGGGATCAAGTCAGCTCGACGCTGATATTGGTTCTCTACCTCAGCCCATTTCTGTTCTACGGTCTGCTGTTTCTCCACGAGACTGTTGTAGTTGCAGGATTGCAAGCTGAGGCCTGCAACTGCTACTACAACTATCATGATAATTTTCTTTATCAGTCTCATATATAAATCGATTTATTGTTCCTCAATTTTCTTGAGAAGCTCGTTGATGCTCACCTTCTGAGCCAAGAGGCCAACGAGGTCGCTGATGTTGACGCGCTCCTGCTCCATGCTGTCGCGGTGGCGGAGTGTCACAGTGTTATCCTCGAGTGTCTGGTGGTCGATGGTGATACAGTAAGGTGTACCGATAGCGTCTTGGCGACGATAGCGTTTACCGATAGAGTCTTTCTCGTCGTATTGGCAAGTGAAGTGATAACGGAGGGTGTGCTGTATCTCTCTTGCTTTCTCGGGGAGGCCATCTTTCTTGACGAGGGGCAACACGGCGCATTTGATAGGCGCGAGGGCTGCGGGGAAGTGGAGCACTACGCGGCTGTCGCCGTTCTCCAGTTTCTGGTCCTCATAGCAGGAGCAAAGCACGCTCAGGAACATACGGTCAACACCGATAGAGGTCTCGATCACGTAAGGCACGTAGCTCTGGTTAAGTTCGGGATCGAAGTATTGGATCTTCTTACCTGAATATTTCTCGTGTTGGCTAAGGTCGAAGTTGGTGCGGGAGTGGATACCCTCTACCTCTTTGAAACCGAAAGGCATCTGGAACTCGATGTCGGTAGCTGCATTGGCATAGTGGGCCAATTTCTCATGGTCATGGAAACGATATTTCTCGTCGCCAAGGCCAAGGGCTTTATGCCAATTGAGACGTGTCTGACGCCAGTAGTCGAAGTATTTCAACTCCTCACCGGGACGAACGAAGAATTGCATCTCCATCTGCTCAAATTCGCGCATACGGAATATGAACTGACGAGCTACGATCTCGTTGCGGAACGCTTTACCGATCTGAGCGATACCGAAGGGGAGCTTCATGCGGCCTGTCTTCTGCACGTTGAGGTAGTTCACGAAGATACCCTGTGCGGTCTCCGGACGGA
>CAZLJS010000190.1:0-3644 GCA_964559895.1 uncultured Sangeribacter sp. | reverse complement strand
TGGGGTTAGCGGTGGTGTAACGCTGCATCTTAGCGCTCTCGATGTCGCACCAAAGGGCGGCGTTGCGGTGACGCAAGTTGTTGAGCTTGGTGTAGAATGTAGTGTATTCGTTGGCGCTATAGTCGGGGGTGATATCCTGTTTGAAGAACTCAAACGCGTGGTTGAAGCCCACCTCTTGTCCGGTGTACATCATCGGGATGCCGGGTAGGGTATAAGTGAGCACGGCGAATGTCTCCACGCTCTCGCCGAGACGGTCAAACTCGGTGCCCTCCCATGAGTTGAGGTCATGGTTGGTAATCATCTGCATATTGATGGCGCCTTGGGGGTACTGTTTGGCTTGGCGGTTAAGCACGGTGTCGATAGTGAGTGCGTTGGAGAATTTGTGGTTGATGTTGTGTTCCACGGCGTATTTGTTGATACCTTGCGCTTTGGCTATCTCGTTGAACACCTCCTTCACGGGCCAGTTGTAGTCGGCGTCGAAGGCGTTGCGGAGCAGCTCCGGTTTGGACGCTTCGGCGAGCATAAACACCGGCTTGATTTGATTGAGCTCAGCGCGTGCCTCCTCCCAGAAATCGGTGGGGACGTCGCCGGCTACGTCGCAGCGGAAGCCGTCGATGCCTATCTCCTTAACCCAGAAATTGAGGGCGTCTTTCATGGCGCGGCGTAGGCCTGCATTATTGTAGTTGAGCTTATAGGTGTCAGTCCAATCGAAGGGGCCGAACATCTTGCCGTTCTCATCGAGGGCGTAGTATTCGGGGTGGCAGTCGATCCAGTGGTTATCGCATCCTGTGTGGTTGCAAACTTCGTCGATGATCACCTTCATGCCATACTTATGAGCGGCGTCCACGAGCTCGCGGAAGTCCTTCATGGAACCAAATTCGGGGTTCACCTTTTTGTAGTCAGCCACGGCGTAATAGCTGCCTAGCTCACCCTTGCGGTTCACCTCGCTGATGGGATGGATAGGCATGAACCATAGGATATCCACACCGAGGCGTTGCAGACGTGGCAACTCCTTCTCAAAACCTTTAAAAGTGCGTTCCGAGGTACCTTGACGCAGGTTAACTTCATAAATCACGGCATTCTTAACCCAGTCGGGGTGTGTGACTTGGGTCTTCTCTCCACCAAAATTGGGGACCTGAGCGCTTGCGCCTGTGCCAAGCATCGCGAGGATAGCTGCCACGGCTGCGCAAATCTTACTTCTTTTCATATTTTTACCTTGAGAATCAATATTTCATATCTATTTTATTAACAAGTCCACAAATTTACGAAATAAATTTAAATAGCACGTTGTAAATCATTATAAAGTGTCAAATTTGAATAGCAAAGTTGATAGTAATGAAGCAGATTGATTTTGATGTGTTGGTGAAGCAATTCTGCTGATGAATAAAATGGTGAATATTATTCTGTCAAAAGTGAATATAAATATAAAAATGATTTAAAAAGGACCTCGCTATACCCCAATGGTTTGTAGAAAAGTACTATTATTAGTAACTTTGCAGCGATAATTTAAATGCCCCGACGAGAGATAATATATTCACATAGAGTAGGGGACGTGTTAATACAGATCATCAATTTAAATATAGAATGACAAAATTCCGCAGGCGGGAATTACCGCTATGCGCCGCTGTGGTGCCGTTAATATTTCTGATAATTGCTTTAGTAATCACCCTTTTCATCGCAGGTGCCAACGCTGTACAGAGCGTTAGCCAGCCGATATTGCTGTCGGCGAGTCTCCTGGCGTTAATCATTGCCGTGCCCTTCTATGGGCGTCGATGGCGTGCCGTGAAGGTGGGGATGGTCAAGAGCGCACAGCAGATATTGCCCACCATACCTATCCTCCTCCTCATTGCCTGCGTGTCGGCGACATGGATGCTCTCCGGCGTCGTGCCCTCACTAATCACCTATGGCATCGGTTTCTTGAGCCATAAGACATTCTTAGTGTCGGTGTGCGCCATCTCCGCGGCTATCTCGCTGATGAGCGGTAGCTCCTGGACCACCATCGCTACTATTGGAGTGGCGTTCATGGGCATCGGCACCATCTGGGGATATTCCCCCGCATGGATAGCCGGAGCGGTCATCTCAGGCGCGTATTTCGGCGATAAGGTCTCACCATTGTCCGACACCACCGTGCTCGCTTCATCCTCCTGTGGCGTCCCTTTGATGGCGCATATACGCAATATGATGTGGACCTCCGGCCCTGCCATGCTCCTCGCGCTTGCGGTATTCTCATTCGCCGGTTTTGCCGAGACCACTCAAGAGGCGATACACTCCTCCGCGATAGTCGGCGACCTGCGACAGATATTCCACATCACCCCCTACACGCACATCATCCCCGCCATAACGGTGCTGCTCATCATCCTTCGCTTCAATAGCAATATAGTGCTGGGTATCAGCTCTATCTGTGGCGTAGTAGGCGTGATAACGCTTCAGCCTCAGATACTTGCGACGCTCCATGGTGACTCGCTCACCTCCTTGGCTGATTACTTCATCACCATATCCAAACTGCTACTATTCCCCACCGAGCTCCCTGCCGAGAACCCCGCCACAGCCGAATTGATCGCCACCTCTGGCATACAAGGAATGATACCCACCATCACGCTCATCCTCAGCGCCATGATCTTTGGCGGCACCATGATGGGCACCGGTATGCTCTCCACCATCACCCACACCATCAAGCATCATCTGCATCGCCGAGTATCGGTTGTCGCTGCCACCACCCTGGCAGGTGTCTCGCTCAACGCCTGCACCGGTGACCAGTACCTCTCCATCATCCTTAACGGCAACATCTTCAAGGCGTTGTATCAGAAATCGGGATTGCCGGCGATGCTCCTCAGCCGCACCGTCGAGGACTCCACCTCCGTCACCTCGGTGCTCATCCCCTGGAACTCCTGTGGGCTCACGCAGTCTGCCGTCTTGGGCGTACCCACGCTCACATACCTCCCATATTGCGTGTTCAACATCGCCAGCCCCTTCATCTCCATCCTCTTCTCCCTGGTAGTGGTCTATCATCACCGATTCGTCAAGAGACTCAGCGCCACGCTGCTACGCATTAGGGGATAAAAGAAAGGCTGCCCGAGTGGAGCAGCCATATCTCTGTATAAACCTTTTACTATTCTGTTACATTATCCTTTTCAGCTCATCCAAGCCATTGGCGCGGGTGGTGAGCTCGCCGTTGGCATTGTAGATGAAGAAGGTAGGCAGCGACGACACATTATATGTCATAGCGGTGCGCGACGACGCCCCATCCTTATCAATCACCAACGTCCAGGGCAGCGACTTCGACGCCTCGTGCCATGACGTGATATCCGTGTCAAGACACACCTCATAGAAGTTGTAGCGGTCCTTATATTGATTATATAGCTGTGCTATGCGGCGAGTAATCTCGGGCGAATCCTTGTCGGTGAGCATAGAGAATATCACCAGCGTCGGGCGGCCATTGGAGGTATAGCTGGAGAGCTTTTGCGCGTTACCCTTGTTGTCGGGGAGCTCGATGTCGATGATAGCAGTCTCGGCGGCTTGCATCACGTTCTTATGGCCCTTGGCAGCGTTCTTAGTCTTGCGGGCTTGCAGGGCTATCTTCTCCAGCATGGCGCTGTGGGGATCGTTGGGACGGAACTGCTTATAAGCGGTAGCCACGGCGGAGA
>CAZLJS010000189.1:0-3660 GCA_964559895.1 uncultured Sangeribacter sp. | reverse complement strand
GAAAATTCACTAAATTTGCAGTACCTATGAAACGAGCGTTCCGCATATTGCGTATCACCCTGGCAGTGCTCTTCTTCACCGCCACCGTTCTCTTCTTCCATCTGGGCGCTGACGCGCCGGAGATAGTGCAGAGGGGAGCGCGGGCGAATATTGCCACGCTGTTTCTCAGCGAAGGTGCCGGAATACTGCTGCTATGGTGCGCCGTAACGCTAATCCTCGGAAGGGTATATTGCTCGGCGATATGCCCCATAGGATTCCTCTCCGACATCTTCATACGCATCAACCGCAACCTGCTGTGTCGCCATAAGCCGCGCCGTCACTCCCCCGTCAAAGCGAGCATTTACCACCTCCCCGTGATATATTTCCTCTGTCTGATATGCGGGTTCTCGGTGGTGTCGCTGCTGTTGGAGCCCTGGAGTATCTTCGGCAACATCACCATGCTCTTTGGCGCCGGAACCATGGCGGAGGCGTGGGCACAATATGGCTACGGCACCCTCATCGGAGTCATCGCCGGCGCTATATCACTGATACTCTTGCTGATATACGCCATCTTCCGCGGCAGAGACTTCTGCAACACCCTCTGTCCGCTGGGCATAACCATGGGATACATATCCAACTACGCCATGATGAAAATCAAAATCGACGGCGACAAATGTATCAGCTGCATGAAATGCCAGGACAACTGCAAGACAGCGGCCATCGACGTGGCACAACGCAGCGTCGATAACGCCAAATGCGTGCGTTGCTTCGACTGCATCGCCAACTGCCCCAACAGCGCCATCAACCTCTCCTCTGAGAAAAAACGACCTATGTCGCCCATGATGAAGCGCTGCAAAGTATAAGAATTTTCAGAGTTATTAAAAATTAACCATACCCATCCATCGCTGATGAAACTCTACCACGACATGCTCCGCCATATCCTTGAGAGCGGACACAAAAAGGAGGACCGCACAGGCACAGGCACCATCTCCACCTTCGGGTACCAGATGCGCTTCGACCTGAGCCAAGGATTCCCCCTACTCACCACCAAAAAGGTGCACCTCAAAAGCATCATCCACGAGCTCCTTTGGTTCCTCAACGGCGACACCAACGTCAAGTACCTACAAGACAACGGTGTACGCATCTGGAACGAATGGGCTGACGCCGACGGCAACCTCGGCCATATCTACGGATACCAATGGCGCTCATGGCCCGACTACAACGGCGGCACCATCGACCAGATAGCTCAAGCTGTCAACGACATCAAGCATAACCCCGACTCGCGCCGCATCATCGTCAGCGCCTGGAACGTGGCTGACCTGGGCAACATGAACCTGCCACCCTGCCACGCCTTCTTCCAGTTCTACGTCTGCGACGGCAAGCTATCGCTGCAGTTATACCAGCGCTCCGCCGACTCCTTCCTCGGTGTGCCGTTCAACATCGCCTCCTATGCCCTGCTAACCATGATGATGGCGCAAGTATGTGGCCTGCAGCCCGGCGAGTTTATACACACCTTCGGCGACCTGCACATCTATCTAGACCATCTCGACCAGGTGCATGAGCTGCTGAGCCGCACTCCACGCAAGCTACCCACCATGCACCTCAACCCCGACGTCAAAGACATCTTCTCCTTTAAGTATGAGGACTTTACGCTCGAGGGCTACGACCCCTATCCCCCTATCAAAGCAACTGTTTCGGTATAAAAAATGGCACTACTAAACTTCATCACCGGCGAAAGCGACATCACCACCGAGGCGGAGAAAACCATGATACGTCCCGTGGGCAAAGAGTACGCCGCCGAATATAAGACCCCCTGCATCTCCATCATCGTTGCCATCGGCGACAACGGCGAGATAGGGCGCTCCGGCGACATGATATGGCACGTCAGCGAGGACCTAAAGCGCTTCAAAGCCATCACCACAGGGCACACCGTGGTCATGGGACGCAAGACATGGGAATCGCTCCCCAAACGCCCCCTCCCCAACAGACGCAACATCGTCATCTCGCGCAACGCCGACTATGAGGCACCCGGCGCCGAGGTATATACCTCACTCGACGACGCCATCGACGCCGCAGTGGCTGACGCTGAGATATTTATCATGGGTGGCGGCGAGATTTACAAGCAGACGTTGCCACGCGCCACACGCCTTTACCTCACACGCATCCACGCCACCGCACCGGATGCCGACACCTTCTTCCCCCAAATCTCAGACCACGCCTGGATGAAAGTGGAGGAGTCGGACGAAAAGGTGACACCCAAGGGACTGGGATTTCATTTTGAGAACTATATACGCGTCGCCGCGGAATAAACACGCAGCATGAAGGTCACATTTATCAACAAATCAGATGCCACAGGTGGCGCGGCTGTCGTCACCATGCGCTTGGTGCGGGCATTGCGCCGCATCGGCATCGACGCGAAGATACTCGTGACCCAACGCCTTACCGATGAGGAATACGTCGCCACAGCCGCGACACCATTCAGCATCAAGCGTACATTCCTGCAGGAACGCCTCAAGCTATTCATAGCCAACGGATTGCACCGCGACACGCTATTCAAGGTGGATTGCGCCGCCTATGGGCTACCTCTGAGCCGCCATCCCTGGGTGCTGGAAGCCGACGTGATAGTGCTCAACTGGATCAACCAGGGTGTGCTGTCGCTACGTGAGCTGGAGCGGATATTAGCGCTGGGGAAGCCGGTGGTGTGGACGCTCCACGACCTATGGACCGCCATGGGGATATGCCACCTTCCTGGGGACTGCGACCGCTTCCGCCAAGGCTGCGGCAGCTGTCCGCTGCTACATAGCACCCGCGCAAACGACCTCTCGGCAAAGGTATGGCGACGCAAAAAGGCTATCTACGAACGACACCCCTTCACCACCGTGGCGGTGAGCCACCGCGAACGTGAGACAGCGCTCACATCACCACTCATGGCAGGACACCCTATCACAGTGATACCCAACGGCTTCCCGATACCCGACGAGCCGATAGGGGAGTGCCCCCACCACGACTCCGGCAAGGTGACAATAGTGATGGGCGCCGCACGCCTCGATGACCCCGTCAAAGGGATTGAGGTGATGATTCGCGCCACACAACTGCTGCGACAACGCCACCCCGACATCGCCGACAAATTTAACCTACTGACCTTCGGCAACATACGCGATGCCTCCTTGCTCGATGAGATAGCCATCCCGCACCACCATCATGGTCCGCTGAGTGGCGAAGATGCTGTCAACGCCCTCTATCGCCAAGGAGACATCCTGCTCTCCACCTCCCACTACGAGACCTTTGGCGCCACCCTCGTGGAGGGTATGGCGCAGGGATGCATCCCCGTAGCCTTCGACAACGGCGGACAATGCGACATCATCAACCATCTACACACAGGATACCTCGCCACATACAGCGCCGACCGCGACACCGCCGCCTCCAACATCCTCGACGGAATACTTTGGGCCGCGCAACAACGCATCGACCGCAACACCCTACGCGACGCCGCCCGTGCCAACTTCTCCGACACCGCCGTCGCTGAACGTTACCATGAGCTATTCTTGCAACTACTTGGCTAATAACAGAAAATTTTGTAACTTTGCATTTTAAAAGAAATTGCATTGACAAGCAATCACGGTAAAACATTTGAAAAATCCATAATCAAGTGAACACTAAGTATATATTCGTCACAGGAGG
>CAZLJS010000188.1:0-3664 GCA_964559895.1 uncultured Sangeribacter sp. | reverse complement strand
ACCGAAAGTCAAGATGCAACAAGACAAACGATTCAACGACAGCGTAGAGTTTGTGAGCAAGCACTACCGCAAAGGGCATTTCTCCGCTAAGGAGGGGCTCCGCAAGGTGGGCATCTCGCCACTGCGGCTATGGCGCAAACGCATCGCCGTGGCAGCCTCTGTGTGCGTGGTCCTCACCGCCTCAGCTTGCCTCTACACTCTCCTATCCACCTCCGACCGGCAGCCGGCTCCGGAGCCTACTATCATTCAACCTACACAGGAACCTCAGCAGCCCGCTACTACGCCAATGCGCGACGTGGCTCAGCGCATCACGTTTGACGACGCTCCCCTATCTGAGGTAATTACCAAAATTCAAGAGACTTACAACGTCACTATCACTAACATCCCGACAGAAGAACATCATCTCACGTTAAGCTACGAGGGCACCGCCAACGAGCTTATTGAGACTATCAACGACCTTCTCGGCACAGAAATGAAGATACAAGAATGATACGTAGAATAACCACCCTATTTCTCCTCCTCACTATCATCGTGGCGGTACAAGCGCAAAACGTCACCGTCACCATCAAGAACCAGCGCGCAGAGAGCGCCTTCGCCACCATCATGCAGCAGACGGGTAAGAACTTCGTCTATAGCGCCGATCTGCTTAAAGGGCTGAAGGTCAGCGTCACAGCTACCAATGAGCCTCTCAGGAGCGTGCTTAACCGTATGTTTGCCAACACCCCCGTAGCATATAAAATCAAAGGGAAGAACGTGGTACTGTTTGCCCGTCCGGTAGAGAAAGTCACTGAGACAAAGACTATTAGAAACTACAGCATCTCCGGTTTCGTGCGCGAAGAGGGTACGCAGGAGGCCATCGTGGGCGCCGTAGTCAAGGATAAACACACCGGCTACTCCACCTTCACCAACGCCAACGGCTTCTACTCCCTCACCTTGCCACAGGGTAAGGCCTTCCTCGAGGTCGAATTCTCCGGCTATGACCCATACCTCACCGGCGATTTCCCATTGACCGCCAACAAACAGATAGATATACACCTCACAGAGTCGAAGCTCCTCGACGAGGTGGTGGTGATAGAGTCGCGCAACAGACGCATCGCCATGCAATCGGCAGATATGGGCGCCTTCAATCTGTCGCAAGACGAGATTAAGAAGACACCGGTGATATTCGGCGAGCCCGACGTGGTGAAATCGCTTCAACTACAGCCCGGCGTCAGTGCCGGCATCGAGGGATTCGCAGGGATGTATGTCCATGGTGGCAACGCCGACGAGAACCTCTATATGCTTGATAATATACCACTTTACCAGGTCAACCACTTCGCCGGACTCTTCTCTGCGTTCAACGTGGATGCCTTGCGCAACGTGGATTTCTATAAGTCCTCCTTCCCCGCCAAATACGACGGTCGCCTCTCCTCTTTCATGGATGTGCACACCAAGGATGGCTCTCTAGAGTCGCACCACGGTAGCGCCAAACTGGGCCTCACCTCCGGTGCGTTCAATATCAACGGTCCTATCAACAAAGGACGCACCTCCTACTCCTTGGCGCTGCGTCGATCATGGTACGACATCCTCACCATCCCCACCTTCGCTATCATCAACGCCACTGTCGCCGACGACGACAAATTCTCTCTCGGATATGCCTTTATGGACTTCAACGCTAAGATCAACCACCGCTTCAACGACCGCTCCAGCGGATACGTAATGTTCTACTACGGCGATGATTACCTACGCGGCACCAGCGAAGACGGCACCACGATGGAATATTGGTATGAGAAGGATAAGACCAACCTCCGATGGGGCAATGTGGTGGCCTCTGCCGGATGGAAATATATCTTCTCGCCGAAGATATACGGTGAGGTGACAGGCGCCTTCTCTCGCTACTACTCCACCATGAAAACGGATATGTATGAGGAGATTATCAGCGACAACGTGGTCACCAACACCGCGCGCGACATCAAGCAGATGAAGAACAACATCAACGACGTTATCCTCCGCGCCGACTTCGACTGGCGTCCCACCACGGCACACCGCGTCAACTTCGGCATCGGCTACACACATCACAATTTCCTCCCCTCCAAGCTCTACAAGAGCACCCAGGTTGATAGCTACTTCTCGGAATACTCCGACGACGCCCTCACCTACAACGCCAACGAGGCCAACGCCTACATTGGCGACGATTGGAACATCAACGCCAAGCTGCGCGCCAATATCGGGCTGCACTACTCCATGTTTGAGATCGACAGCAAGCGAAATAGCGGCCTCTCACCGCGTTTCTCCCTCCGCTACGCACCATTCCCCTCCCTCGCACTGAAAGCAGGCTACAGCCGCGCTTATCAGTACGTACACCAGCTTTTCTCCAGCAATATCTCACTACCGACTGACCAATGGGTGCCTATCACCAAGGATTTCAAGCCCCAAAACAGCGATAAGGTGTCGATAGGCGCTTACTATACCATCAACAATGAATACACCTTCTCCGTAGAGGGATACTATAAATGGATGCGCAACCTAGTGGATTACCGCGACGAATACTACCTTTACCCCGGCAAGGTATGGGACTCACGTCTCACCACAGGCAAAGGCACCTCCAAGGGTATCGACTTCAAGATTAGCAAGGAGCTGGGCGCCTTCACAGGTCATCTCGCCTATTCTCTGCTATGGGCCGACCGCACTTTCGCGGAAAAGAATGGTGGCGTCACCTATCCCGCACGCTTCGACAACCGCCACAAATTCAACGTGGTACTCAACTATCGCATCAACGATAAGTGGGAAATCAACGCAGCATGGACAGGCATGAGCGGCAACCGGTTCACCTTCTCAACATATGCATGGAGCGATCCGGAGTTCTCCTTCAACGGTGATAATTCCTCTTACTACTTCACCGAAGACACCAATATGTATCAGGGCATCAACAACTACCGTCTCCCCTTCTACCACCGTCTTGACCTGGGATTCACCCGCTACAACAAGCATGGCTATTGGAACTTCTCGCTCTACAACGCATATTGCAATATGAACACCATCGCCTATCGCCAAGGCTGGAACGAAAAGCAAGGACGCCCCATCTATCAGAAACTTCACTTATTACCCATAATCCCTTCAGTATCATACACATGGATATTCTAAAATATATATACGCGGCAGCAATGATGCTGCTCCTTACCGGCTGTTACACAGAGTTCGAACCTGAAATAAAGGATAAGCCGGTGCTATGCATGAACTCCCTCATCGACGCCGGAGAACCGTTTCGCGTGTCGCTGACACACACTTTCCTCTATACCGACACCAACAGAGCCGATGTCACCGTTAAAGACGCCGTGGTGAAGCTATACGTCAACGGCTCTTACAAAGAGGACCTGCAATACCGCGAAGAAGATAGCATCAACTACTACGGCGAAGAGGTCGTCAACCGCGGCTACTACTCCACCTACGAGCCCAAAGAGGAGGATGTGATACGCCTCGAAGCCTCCCACCCTACCTATGGCGACGCCACCGCGGAAATCACTGTGCCTAAGCACGTTGACATAGAGAGCATCCAATGGAACGCCCCCGAGGAGGAGATCATCGACTTCTACAACCCCATTCAGGGCTACGTGCATGGCAAGGTGTTCAGCATGAATATGTTTGTCAACTTCACCGACCCCGCTGCCGACACCAACTACTACAA
>CAZLJS010000187.1:0-3669 GCA_964559895.1 uncultured Sangeribacter sp. | reverse complement strand
AGCCAAGAGGGACAGCGCATCATCACGCAGCGGCACAACGGGTGGAAATACATCCTCTTTGTGCGCGACAGCAAAGCCGATGAATATGGCAACACCAACGGATATTACTGTTTAGGCGCGATGGATTTCAATTCCAGCCATGGCGAGTGCCCCATGAACGTCGTTTGGGATATGCATGAGCCAATCCCCGGCTTCATCCTGGAATCCGCCAAAGCGATATAACCCGCTGTCTATCACCAACAATGGCCTGCCGCACGGCAACTTCAGTCTTGTCCAATCAGCTCAGCGATGCCCCGGTCCTTTCTCCGCCATCAAAAAACCAGAGTGCGAGTGAAGTGAGCGCTCAGCGATGCGATGTCCGGCTAGCGTCACTCACCGACGCCCAGGTCCGGCATAGCAGGGCGTAGTGCGAAGCTGTTCTGTTCAGAAGGTCTTCCTTCTGCCTCCCATCCGCCTCGACGCGCTCGATTAAATTTTCGCAAATAAAAGCACCAAATTATTTGATTATCAGATAATTTTTGTAATTTTGCAAGCATAACGAATCACTTGATTACTATTTGCAGATCAATTGTATGAAAAAACTTATTTACCTAATCGTTCTCCTCGCGGCAACTATCTATGGTCCGCAGGCTTTAGCCATTCCGGCATATCCGGGGCTTATCTCTCTCACCCAACCTTCAGGCGAGACAGTACAACTATATCAAATCGGTGACGAATACGGCCACTTCTTCCGCACCCCCGACGGGCACGCCGTCATCGACGACGAGGGCGCCCTTTGCTACGCCAGCCTCCTTCACGGACAACCTGTCAGCAGCGGCATTCTCGTGCACGACGCCGCATCCCGCACTCCAAATGAGACAGCTTTCATCGCCACCCTCGACGACGAATCCATCATAAACGCCTTCTCAGCCCGTCGCAAAGCCTCCATACCGCAGTCAGGACTGGGCACGAAGGGCTCAACAGCTTTCCCCACCACGGGTAGCCCAAAAGCCATCGTGATATTGGTGGAGTTCTCCGACGTGAAATTCACCGACAACGTCTCACGCTTCTCCTCCACCACCCCCAACGCATATTTCACCGATATGCTCAACAAGAGCAACTTCAGCCTCGACAACGCATGGGGCAGCGCCAAAGACTACTACGAATCGGCGTCCAACGGCGTCTTCACCCCCCAGTTTGACGTCTATGGTCCATACACCCTCTCCCACGCCGTCTCATACTACGGCGCCGACTCGGGCAGCACTCACGACACCAACAAGTCGCAGCTCATCAAAGACGCCTGCTCCGCCGCCAACTCCGACATCAATTTCAAGGACTACGCCTACAGCGGTTCAGTGCCTTTCGTTTACGTCTTCTACGCCGGAATAGGGCAAAACCTCTCCGGTGTCAGCACCGATATATGGCCGGCAGCCGGATCCCTGGGGTCATACTACGACCTGGTAAAGGTGGACCGTTACGCCTGCAGCAACGCCGTCAACAGCAGCTACACACCTATGGGCATCGGCTCTTTCATACATGAGTTCTCTCACATCCTGGGGCTCCCCGACCTATACAGCGGCGACCTCACCGTCACACCCGGCAACTGGTCGGTGATGGACTCCGGCACATACCTCAACGACAGCCGTTGCCCCGCAGGTTACGGCGCCTATGAGCGCAACGCCCTCAAATGGACCGAGCCTACTGTCCTCTCCGGCGACGACGAGATATCACTTAAAGCAATGTCGCTCAGCAACCAGTGCTGCATCATCCAGACAAAGACCACCAATGAATTTTTCCTTCTGGAGAACCGCCAACGCTATAACTGGGACAGCTACCTCCCGGGCCACGGCCTCCTCATCTGGCACATCGACTACGACTCCAGCGCATTCTCCTCCGGTCCCAACAGCAACTCCAGCCACCAACGCGTCGATATAGTGGAGGCCAACGGCAACCCCGTGCGCGCAAACACCACCTACGAGGCAGGATACACCTTCCCCGGCACCTCCGGCAAGACATCCTTCACCTCCTCCACGACACCCGCGCTTCAGGACTGGAACGGCAACGCCATCGACACACCCATCTCGCAAATCACCGAGAACGGTAGCGTAGTATCCTTCTCCGTGGGCAACGGCATCCCATTCGTCCACAACACCATCACCGCCACTGCCGCCACCAACGTCTCCTCAGAGAGCTTCACCGCCAACTGGGAAGAGGTCTCCGACGCCACAGGCTATTACCTCACCGTGATGAAGGGTAACGACACCGGCACTACCACCGCCACCGCGGACGCCGGAACGAACACCTACTCCACCACCGTTCCCTCAGGATGGGGCTACAGCTTCGACCGCTGGAACATATACAACGACCAGAACTACTCCTCAGACTACTATGGTGCCGCCTCCCCGGCTTACCAGCTTATCAACACGCAATACCTCTCCACACCCACATATAGTCTCGACCTCTCACGCATCAGTTTCTGGTACCGCGGCGTAGGCACCTCCTCCAGCACCCTCACCGTGGAAGGCCTCGTCAACGACAGTTGGGTCACCATCGAGACAATAACCCTCAACAGCAGCTCCCCCGCCACCAAGAGCTACTCCACCTCCGACAAGATACCCGCAGGCGTTAAACAAGCACGTTTCACCTTCACCGACCTTGACAACGGCGGTGCCCTTGCCCTCGACGACGTATCCATCACCATCGGCACCGTAGCGGAGGTAGTAGCCGGCTACGACAACCTATATGTGGACAACGTCCTCTCCAAGGATGTCACCGGCCTCACCGGTGGCGCCGGTGCATACTATTCCTACACCGTATATGCCACCAATGGTAGCGCCAACACCGCCGAATCAAACCGCATCGCCGTAACACTCACCGACACCGACCCGGGCACAACCCCCGACCCTGGTACCGAACCCGACACGTCTGGCGACGGCTCCTACACCATACCCTCCGGCAAGGCCTACGACAACGTATATCTCACCAAGATAGAGTCGCAGAACGCTGCCACTGACTATACCTACACCTGGACAGAGCACCCCGACGACCTATACACTCTCCTCGACCAACATATCCGCGTCAACCAAGGCGCCAGCTTCAACATCAACGTCGATTACTACTTCAACGGCTCGGAGAGCACCTCCAACTCCATGATGTACCTATATAGCGACTGGGACGCCGACGGCTCCTTCGACCTGGAGAAGACGGCAGGCAACGCCTCCCTGGTGGAATACCGCTATGCCGCCAACGAGACAGAGCTCACCGCGGGCAAGCTGACCACCCTCACCGTCCCCGACGACGCCCCGGTAGGTTGGACACGTCTGCGCATCATCCTCAACTATCGCAAATCAGACCTCAACGATGGTGCTAACTCCACCAACTTGGAGAAAGCACGCGTCTATGACATACCGGTATATATCGCCGGCACCGTATCCTACGGCACCCCTTCCGGCACTACTTACGACGCCAACTACCTCACACTCCTACGCCTCACCACCGACGAGAACAACCAGGAATACACCTGGGACGCACACCCGGGCACCCTATACAACCTTCTCAGCACCCCGTTTGAAGTGAAAACCAACGACGCTCTCTCGCTAAAGATGACAGCCTACAGCCTCGGCAGCGGCTCCACCTCCACCGTCTATGAGGATATGCGCTACAACTGCGCTTACATCTTCACCGACTGGT
>CAZLJS010000186.1:0-3673 GCA_964559895.1 uncultured Sangeribacter sp. | reverse complement strand
TATCTTTATCAAGCTATTCCGGCTGATAGGCAGCGGAAAGGCGGGCGTCGATCTGCGTAGGTGTCTCGCCACGGCTGACGATGATACCTTGCGGATCTATCAGCATCAGATGGGGGATGCCGGTGAAGCCGTAGATGTCGTAGGGGATGCGCTCGGCGTTGAAGATCACCGGCCATGTGATGCCATATTTCTCTATGGCAGCTTGGGTGTCGTCGGCAGCATCTCGCACTGCCACGCCTACGATGGTGAATCCTTTGTCGCGATATTTATTGTATATCTCCAGCAGCTGTGGCATCTCTTTGATGCAATAGGGGCACCATGACGCCCAGAAATCTACCAATGTCCAGTTGCCACGACCTGCATAGTTGGATAGCTTGACATAGCGGCCGTTGGGCTGTTTCACTTTGAAATCCACGAATTTAGCACCCGGTGCGGTGGATTTGCGCAACGCTGCCGAGTTGGTGTAGCGTTTCACACGTTTGGAGTTGTGCAGATACTCCGGAGCGTCTTTCATCAACGAGTCTATCTGCGCTGCCTCGAGGCTACGCACCAGCTCGGTGCCGAAGAACTCCCCTATCGGGTTTTCCTTGTTATCGTTGTATGCTTTCTCGATAAATTTCACGTAGAGTGCCATATCGTCTAGGTCCTCCACGGAGTCGGCCTGTGCACGAAGCTGCGAGAACTTATTATTTAGCGGAGTGCCGGAGATGTTGTGCAAGGTATCAATCTTAGCCACGGCGCCATCCTCCATGATGAAGCAAGCGCGTGTGCGGCCGTCGATGAGCAGCTGCGCCAACACGGGCATATCGCAGTCCGCGATTTGTGAATAGTCGAAACTTACTTTGCCATCCTTGACGATTGAGGTGGCGAGGATGGTGGAGTCGCCATAGGTGGCGAGCAGCACCTCTTTGTCTTCAAATTTGGGAGAGAGGTTCACGTCGAGGCGGCCAGTCTTGTGGCAGGAGGTGAAAAGCAACCCCGCGGCTGCCACGCATATCATTGATTTGAATATACCTAAATATCTAGTTTTTCTGTTGAGCTTCATAACGAAAGGGTTTACTTGGGTGCTAATTTACAAATAATAGCGGAATTACGCAAGCAAAATGACAAAAATCATCGCTCATAGCAATAGTTTGGGGTTAGCTCCGTTAATTTAAAAGATGAATTATAAAAGGAAATTATTATCAAGCGCGCTGCCGCTACTCACCATCTTCACCACGTATGCTGAGAATGGCAGTAACGCATATAGTTTTTTGGAGATACCTGAGTCGGCGCAGGCCTTCGCGTTAGGCGGCACCAACATCAGTAGTATCGGCTCCGACCTGAGCATGATCGACCAGAACCCGGCGCTGCTGGGGCAGGAGACGGAGGCGCAGATGGGTCTTAGCTATATGCGCTATATGGGTAGCTCCAACTTTGCCGGTGGCAAATATGGCATGGGCACCGGCGACAGGGGCGCGTGGGCTGTCGGATTCCGCTTCTTGGACTACGGCACCATTCAGGGATACGACGAGTTTGGCACCGCGACCAGCGAGTTCCGCCCGCTGGACTTGGTCATCGACGGAATGTATTCCTACGACTTTACAGATAGATTGCGTGGTGGCATCACCATGAAGTTCATATACTCCCACTATGAGCAATATGAGGCTGTGGCGCTTGCCACCGACCTTGGTTTGAACTATTACAACCCCGACAAGGACCTCAGCCTATCATTGGTGCTTAAAAACATGGGTGGCCAGTTGAAACGCTTCAACGATCACTACGACCACCTACCCTTTGACATCCAGCTGGGCTACACGCAGCGCCTTGGCGAGTCACCGTTCCTGCTCAACCTCACCGCCACCAACCTATATAAATGGAAGCTGCCATATTATACCCACGACACCTCCTCCGACGTGGAGACACAGGTGCTGAAATCGGGGTTCGCCTCCAATCTACTGCGCCACCTCATCATCGGCATCAAATACTCCCCCGCCGACAACGACCGCTTCTATATAGCCGCGGCTTACAACCATAAGACACGCACTGATATGGCTACATATCAGCGCAATTTCGTGTCGGGATTCTCGGCAGGTATCGGGTTCAACGTCAAGGCATGGGGCGTGAGCGTGGCATACGCCATGCCTCACAAAAAGGGTTCATCTATCATGCTTAACCTGGCGCTGAACATCGCCGAGGTGCTACCGCAATAATTCAATACACAACGACTTAAATTAATCAACGATAAAATGGAAACACCAAAGATTGTCATCGCCATCGATGGATATTCATCCTCAGGCAAAAGTACTATGGCAAAGAAATTAGCGCAACGCATAGGATATATCTACGTCGATAGCGGCGCTATGTACCGTGCTGTCACCCTCTACGCCATCCGCAAAGGATTGACCGCGGGGGGAGTACTCGACAATGCCGGATTGGTGGCAGTGTTGCCGGAGATAGAGATAGCGTTCCAGCCACAACCCGATGGCAAGAGCGCCCACACCCTTCTCAACGGTGAGGATGTGGAGAAGGAAATCCGCGGCATGGCTGTGGCGGATATGGTAAGCCCCGTGGCCGCCGTGCCCGAAGTGCGCCATTTCCTGGTAAAGCAACAGCAGCTCATGGGCAACGACAAAGGCATCGTGATGGATGGCCGCGACATAGGCACCACAGTGTTCCCCGACGCTGAGATGAAGGTGTTTGTCGATGCCTCGGCAGAGGTGCGCGCCACTCGTCGCTACAAGGAGCTTCAGGAGAAGGGCGACAACGTCGATTACGCCAGTGTGCTCGCCAATATCCAGGAACGCGACCATATCGACCGCACTCGCAAGGAGTCGCCGTTACGTTGCGCCGACGACGCCATAGTGCTCAACAATGACCACATGACACGCGAGCAACAAGAGGAATTTCTAGTTGATCTATACAATAAAACTATCAAGAGTCTTGCCACGTCCAACGATTGAAATAGATAGCGAAAGCGGCTTCTGCTTCGGTGTGGTGCGCGCTATACGCAATGCCGAACAGGAGCTGGAGAAGGGCAGCACGCTCTACTGCCTTGGCGACATCGTGCACAATTCCAACGAGGTGGAACGTCTGCGCAACATCGGCCTGCAGACCATCACCCACGCCGACTTGGCACAGCTCCACGACACCAAGGTGCTGCTGCGCGCCCATGGTGAGCCACCGCAGACCTACCTCACCGCCAAAGCCAACAATATAGAGATTATCGACGCCACCTGCCCCGTGGTGCTGCAACTCCAGCAACGCATCAAGGAGGCGTACAACCGTCAAAGCGACAATAAGCCACTGATTATCATCTATGGCAAGCGGGGCCACGCGGAGGTCAACGGTCTGGTAGGCCAGACCAACGGCGAGGCTATCGTCATTGAGGATGAGAAGGAGCTTGACGCCATCGACCTGCGCCGCGACGTGGAGCTATACTCACAGACCACTAAGTCCATCAGCGGCTTCCACAACATCGTCGAGGCGATACGGCGCCGCAAAAAGGAGGGGCAGTTCACCTGGCACGACACCATCTGTCGCCAGGTAGCCAACCGCATGAGCCATATTCAGCAGTTTGCCGGCAGCCACGACGTGATAGTCTTCGTCTGTGGGCAAAAGAGCTCTAATGGCAAGGTACTGTTTCAGGCCTGCAAGGATGTCAACCCCAACTCATATATGGTCAGCAACGGCG
>CAZLJS010000185.1:0-3698 GCA_964559895.1 uncultured Sangeribacter sp. | reverse complement strand
CTCTAAGCGTTATCCTAATGCAAAAGTGATGGGGCACCGCGACCTATCGCCCGACCGTAACGGCGACGGCGTCATCCAACCAAACGAATGGATCAAAGCTTGCCCCAGCTTTGACGTGAAAACAGAACTTTAGCGCTACGCCTCCCTGCCCAACAGCAGCGACTTCAAGTCGTGGAGGATAGTCAGCGCCTGTAGCGGTGTGAGGTTATCAATGTCTAGCTTCAGTATCTTGCCTCGTATCTCTGAGACGAGCGGGTCATCAAGCTGGAAAATCGACATCTGGTAACCTTCCCGCATCTTACCCAGGTCCTTAAGCTCCGCCTTGCCACCACCCGAGGCGTTATCCTCCTCGAGACGCGCCAGCACCTGGTTGGCACGCTTGACGATGCTCGGCGGGATGCCCGCGATCTTCGCCACATGGATACCGAAGCTATGCTCCGAGCCTCCCTTGCGCAACTTACGCATAAACACCACCTTGCCATCCACTTCCGACACCGATACATTGAAATTAGCGATTCTCGGGAAGCTCTTCTCCATCTCGTTAAGTTCGTGATAATGAGTAGCAAAGAGCGTCTTAGGACGGCAATAGCCATTCTCATGGATATGTTCCACGATAGCCCACGCTATGGAGATACCATCGTAGGTGGCGGTACCGCGCCCAAGCTCGTCGAAGAGTATCAGCGAACGAGGACTCATATTATTAAGGATAGCGGCGGCCTCGGTCATCTCCGTCATGAAGGTTGACTCACCGCGGGAGATGTTGTCACCGGCACCCACGCGGGTGAATATCTTATCCACCACGCCTATCTTGGCGGCACGGGCAGGCACGAAGGAGCCCGTCTGTGCCAACAGCACTATCAGCGCCGTCTGTCGCAGCAACGCCGACTTACCGCTCATATTCGGTCCGGTGATGATCAGTATCTGCTGATTGTCGCAGTCTATATGCACCGAGTTGGAGACATACTGCTCCCCCACGGGCATCATGCGCTCTATCACCGGATGACGACCCTCTGTGATATCCAACTCCAGCGAGTCATCCACCTGTGGTCGCACATAGCCATAATCGTCTGCGATGGCTGCCATGGCGAGATGACAGTCTATCTCGGCGGCCTCGTTGGCGTTGTGCATGATGGTAGGCACGTAGCGGCCCGTGTCCTCCACCAACTTATTGAAAATCTGCGTCTCAAGGATGCTTATGCGCTCCTCGGCGCCCAAGATTTTCTGCTCAAACTCCTTCAATTCGGGAGTAATATATCGTTCGGCGCTAACCAGCGTCTGCTTACGTATCCATGTCTCCGGCACCTTGTCGCGGTGAGTGTTGCGCACCTCTATATAGTAGCCAAAGACGTTGTTGAAGCTGATTTTCAGCGACGGTATTCCGGTAGCCTCTATCTCACGGGCGAGGATAGCGTTGAGCGCCTCCTTGTTGTGATGGAGCAGCCCGCGCAGCTCATCCAGCTCCGCGTTGACACCGGAGGCTATCATGCCACCCTGCGACGCTTGCAGAGGGGAATCCTCCAGCAATGTACGTTGCAGTGTATCAGTCAATTCCGTCAACGGATCAAGGCTCTCACCGATAGCTTTCATCACTTGAGAATCCGTCTCCAGCAGCACCCGCTTCAGGTTAACGAAAGCCTGCAACGAGTGGCGCAGTCGCACCAGTTCGCGCGGACCTACGCGCAAGGCGGCGGTGCGCGCCGCTATTCGTTCCGGGTCACCTATGTCGGTGAGGTACTCACGCATCTGCTCGCTCTCCTCGGGATGGCCCACCATCCATTCTACCACGTCGAGACGGTGGTTAATCTCCTTATGGTCCAACAGCGGGAACATCAGGCGTTTACGCAGACGGCGTGCCCCTATCGGGGAGCAGGTGCGGTCTATGACCTGCAGCAACGTGGTACCCTCCTCGGTGAGCGGCGTCAGCACCTCCAGGTTGCGGAGCGTGAAGCGGTCGAGGCGCACATAGTTCTGCTGGTCTATGCGGTGAAGAGAGGTGATGTGTGAGGTATGTGTATGGTTGGTAGAATCGAGATAGTAAATCAGCGAACCGGCTGCCACCACGGCCTGTGGCATATGCTCCAAGCCGAAGCCCTTGAGAGTGCTGGTGGAGAACTGGCGCGTAAGACGGTCATTAGCAGCTTGATAGGTATATATCCAGTCCTCAAGCTCAAACATGGCGCATTTGAGCGAGAACATCTGCACGGCACGCCCCTTCTCGCCGCGCATCATCACCACCTCCTTGGGCTGGATGGTGCTCAATAGCTTATCTATCGACGCCTTATCCCCTTCCTCGCAGAGAAACTCTCCGGTGGAGATATCCAGAAATGCCACGCCGATGCTCTTGGTACCAAACGACAATCCGGCGAGATAGTTGTTCTGGCCCGCTTGCAGTATATTGTCGCTCATATTAATACCCGGGGTGACCAGCTCGGTGATGCCGCGCTTCACCAGTTTCTTGGTGAGCTTAGGGTCCTCCAGCTGCTCACAGATAGCGACACGTTTGCCGGCTCTCACCAGCTTGGGCAGGTAAGAGTCGAGGGCATGGTGCGGAAACCCCGCCAGCTCCACGTGGGTGGCGGAGCCGTTGGCGCGACGCGTGAGTGTGATACCTAATATTTGCGATGCTTCGATGGCATCGTCGGAGAATGTCTCGTAGAAATCCCCCACTCTGAAGAGCAATATCGCATCGGGATGTTTGCGTTTCATCTCCAGATACTGCTTCATCAAGGGTGTCTCGACAATTTTTTTCATAAGGAGTGGTTAGTGGTTGAATATGGAGAGCATCCATGTCGCCATACCGACATAGATAAGCATACCAACCACGTCATTAGTAATTTGGATAAAGGGACCGGTGGCGAGCGCCGGGTCTATTTTAAGCCTTTCCAAGGTGAGCGGTACTAGCGTGCCAAAGATGGTAGCGAAGATCACTACGCAGAAGAGCGACGCCGACACGGAATAGGTGACGGCATACTCCCCGGGGTGCATGAAGAGGTTATATATAAGCACTACTGCGGAGATAACTATGGCGTTGAGCAAGCCTATCACGAGCTCCTTGCCTATCTGGCGGGCGGTGTCCTTGACCTCCAAACGACCATTGGCAAGACCTTGCACCACGATAGCGGAGGCCTGTACGCCCACGTTTCCTCCGGTGCCTCCAATGAGCGGAATGAAGAGCGCCAACGCTGCCACAGCGGCTATCTGAGCCTCAAAACCACCCAGGATTATCGAATTGACGATACCGCCGATGATACCTATCAGCAACCAGGGCAGACGCGCCTTAGTCTGTGCAAAGATGGAGTCGTCGGCATCGACGTCGGAACTAAGACCTGATGCCAATTGGTAGTCACGCTCCGTCTGCTCGCGCACCTCATCCATGACGTCGTCGAAGGTGATCTGACCCACCAATCGGCCTATGCCATCCACTACGGGCATCGCCACAAGGTCATATTTCTGGAAGTCGAGCGCCACCTCGTCGATGGGGGTGTCGGTGAGCAACATCACCGGATCCTTCTCCATCACATGTTTTATCTTGGATACCGACGGATGGGTAACCATCTTCTTCAGCGGCAAGATACCCTGAAGACGATTATCATCATCGACCACATAGACATAGTAGATCTCGTCCATATCCTCGGCCTGACGGCGCATCTCCTTGATACAGTCGGGCATGGAGAGGTTCTCGTTGACCACGATCATCT
>CAZLJS010000184.1:1761-3700 GCA_964559895.1 uncultured Sangeribacter sp. | reverse complement strand
TTAGCAGGTTGACGAACTGGTAGTTTTTGAGGCCCCATTTAGGCATTATCACCATCTCGGGGGGCGACTGCGCCAGGAAGCGCTCTATAGCGATATGAGGGGGCACCAGGGCTATTATCTTCACGCATAGGTCGAGGTATCGTTCGGCAGTGAAGGGCTCCACGGTTATCTCGCCGCGCTCTATCATGGTGGCGAGGGTGGTGCCACGCAATACCTGCAGGTGATGCATCTTGATGCTCCCTATCGGCAACGCACAGGCGCGACGTACCGTCTCCAGGATATCTTCTTCGCTCTCTCCTGGTAGTCCGGCTATGAGGTGAAGTCCGCAATGGAGCCCGTGACGCGCTGTCATCGTCACCGCATCCACGGTCTGTTGCCAGGTGTGGCCGCGGTTGATGAGGCGTAGGGTGCTGTCGTGGCTGCTCTCCGCGCCATATTCCATCATCACCGGCACGCCGAGCTGCTCCAACATCGTCAAGTATTCCTCCGACACGCAGTCGGGACGGGTGCCTATCACCAGCCCTACCACGTCGGGCTGTGCTATCGCTTCACGATATAGCGCCTCCAGCGTGGGTAGTGCCTCGTAGGAGTTGGTATAATTCTGGAAATAAGCGAGATACTTCATCTCTTTGTATTTGCGGGCGAAGAACTCGCGGCCGGCTTGTAGCTGACGTGCCACGCTCATCTCCTCATGGCAATACGCGGGAGAGAACGCCTTGTTGTTGCAATAGATACAGCCACCGACGCCGATGCTCCCGTCGCGGTTAGGGCAGCGGAACCCGGCGTTGATGGAGATCTTCTGCACCTTTATGTCGGGGAAGATCTCGGCTAGATATGTAGCGTAATTCTTGTATTTCAATTGATTAAGAGCTTAGGATGCAGTCGAGGATAGTAATCGCCGCCATGGCCTCCACCACGCTCACGGCACGAATAGCCACGCAGGGGTCGTGACGGCCACGTGCTGCTATCGTCACCGGTTGCCCCTTGTCGTCGCAGCTATCCACGGCGATAGGTAGCGTAGGGGTGGGCTTAAACGCCACGGAGAAAGTGATGTCGTTGCCATTGGTGATGCCCCCTTGGATACCTCCGCTATGGTTAGCGTCGGTGGTGACGCCACCGTTGCCATCGGGGATGAAGCGGTCGAGGACCTCAGTGCCATACGCTGCGGCGAGGCGGAACCCGTCGCCATATTCAAAGCCATGTGCGGCGTTGATGCTCATCATCGCGGCTGCCAACATCCCCTGCACCTTCTCATAGACAGGGTTGCCAATGCCCGCTCTCACGCCGCGTATGATAGCGCTGACACGTCCTCCCACGGAGTCCTTGCCCACGCAACCGCGCACTATCTTGGCCATATCTTCGGCAACTTTCGCGTCGGGACACCTCACGTCGGAGCCGTAGATAGCCTCCTCTGAGGGGAATGATGCGTAGGGGTCGGGCAGCGCCGCCTCGCCTATTTGCGACACGAAGGCACGTATCTCTACCCCCTGCTTGGCGAGTATCTGCAAGGCAATGGCGCCTGCCACGATGCGCGCGGCGGTGCTACGTGCCGATGCTCTGCCACCACCACGATGGTCACGGATGCCGTAGCGCTGTTCATAGGTGTAGTCGGCATGGTTGGGGCGATATACATGCTCCAAGGCGGCATAGTCTTGGCTGTGGGCATCCTTGTTGCGGATGATGAACCCTATGGGGGTGCCCAGGGTGACGCCCTCCATGACGCCGGAGAGCAGCTCCACCTCGTCTGGCTCTTTGCGGGGCGACGTGAGCGGATTGTAGCCCGGACGGCGCTGCTCCAGCTTACGTTTGATAAACGCCATGTCGAGCTGCACCCCTGCGGGCACGCCGTCGATGACGCCTCCAATAGCGGCGCCGTGCGACTCTCCAAATTCTGTGAGACGATATATCTTCCCGAAGCTGTTCATATCTGCATGATTAA
>CAZLJS010000184.1:0-1661 GCA_964559895.1 uncultured Sangeribacter sp. | reverse complement strand
TGCAAAGGTAAATAAAGTTTTTGAATCATTTACAAATTTGCGAAGATTTTTGGCGGGGCGGGGTGGCGGTGTTACTCCTCGTATGAGTTGGCGGGGGTGGGGGTGTAGTGTACCACTACCAGGTTGATTTCCGAGGATTTGAGGCTATACACCAGGATGCCGTTGGACTGGCCGCTAGCCAGCTCCTTGAGCGAATAGATAAGTACTGTCTCGTTACCCTCGCTGGTTTCGGTGAGCAGCTCCGCGCGGCCCTCATTCTCGAGGCGGGTGATGAGCTTCTTGCAGGTCGATTTATATTTCTTCACCTTCCTGGATTTCTCTACCTTCACCACCTCCACCGACTCCAGTTTGCCAATCATCGGTATGTTGGTGCCGTCATCGATGCCCAAGCCCGAGAGGGTGTTGTTGAGGTTATACGAGCCGAGCAGCGCCGAGCTTATATATGATGTGGTGACATCATTTTTGCCGCTAAAATCCTTTAGCAGTCGTTCGGCGGAGTTGGCGGTGGCGGTCACCAAGAGCAGCAGCAACGCCACCATGAATTTTCCTAAATGTCTCATATTAAAATGCTTAATAGTTTTATATGCGTTATCGGCCGCGTCTTGTCTGTGGCGAGTGTCGTCATTGAGGCAAGGTTGTCGTCGGTCATATCCTTATGATTTTTATCTCACAAATTTACAATTTTTTTTTAAACTATGACTAACTTTGTGCATGGCAAAGAGAATAACGCTAACATTAGAGGAGGTTTTCGCCACATACAACCACACCCAGACGGGCGAGACGAGCTTCATCGTGAGCGAACACGCGTTGGTATATGTGGCGCGAGGGAGCATGGACGTGTTGATTGACGGCCATCTCGTCTCGGTGGTAGGGGAGAACGAATGTATTTTTGTGCGCAAGGGCCACCGCATGACGTTGGTGAAGTATCCCTCCGAGGCAGTGGGGTATCAGTTCACCGTGGTGCTCTTTTTCCCGCGACGGTTGCTCTTTGACTTCTATAAGACGCTCAGCGTTAATGATATACCGCGTCGCGACGCACGTAGCCGCAAGCCGGTGGTGAAGATTGCCAAGTCAGCCACGCTGATAAGCCTGTTCGACTCCTTCCGTCCCTACTGGGTGGCGGGCGACCAGCCCAACGAGGACTGGCTTAAGATGAAGGTGCTGGAGGCGATACGCTTCCTCTCCCATGCCGACCCTGGGGCGTTCGCGTCGCTCTTCGACTTCACCTCTCCCTGGCGGTTAGACATCATCGACTTCATGGAGAAGAACTATATGTATGACCTCACGGTGGATGAGTTGGCGCGCTATACGGGGCGCAGCGTCGCCACGTTCAAGCGCGATTTCAGCAAGGTCAGCGACCTCACGCCGCGCCACTGGCTCATACAGCGACGTCTCGAGGCGGCGCGTCAGCTATTGATCACCACCGACCTGCCTGTCAGTCACATATTCGCCGATGTGGGGTTCAAGAATTTCTCACATTTCTCCAAGGCATACAGGGAGTATTTCGGCGAGACTCCCACGCAGAGCCGCGCCAAATAATGATAAAAGGGGACACCGGTGAGGCGTCCCCTTAGCTATTATCTGAGTAGTGGATTATTTCTTATCTGCGAAATAACGTTGGTACAAGCCATAGAAGCCGCGGCCGTGGCGTGCCTCATCTT
>CAZLJS010000183.1:0-3701 GCA_964559895.1 uncultured Sangeribacter sp. | reverse complement strand
TTTGGATTATGCTTAAACCGATTTTAACCCTTTCAGGAGTGCTTTTCCCCACCCTATTATGCATGGGATGGGGTCAAAAAGGGCACGACGTCACCGCTTATATAGCAGAGCAACACCTCAACGAGACCACCAAAGCCGCCATTGATTCACTGCTAGATGGCAAGAGTATTGTATATTGGGCAAACTGGCTGGACAATGCCAGCCATACTCCACAATACAACTACTCCAAGACATGGCATTACAAGAATATTGATGATGACCAGACTTATGAATCAGCACCCGACCACCAGGCTGGCAACATCGTCACCGCCTTGCGTCGCAATATCAATGTCATCAAGGATGGCCGTGCCACCAAAGAGGACAAAGCATTGGCTATAAAGATGATAGTACACCTATTCGGGGACCTACACCAGCCTATGCACATGGGCCATCAGACAGACCTGGGCGGCAACAAGGTTATGGTCAAATATTTTGATGCGCAGACCAATCTACACACCGTATGGGACAGCCGCGTACCAGAGGCCGCTCACAAATGGAGCTATACCGAATGGCAACAGCAGATAGACCGCGCATCTGAGGCTGAGGCTGCTGATATACAAAAAGGCAATATCGACGACTGGGCTAAAGAGACATACACCATCTGCAAAGATGTGTATAGCAAGACGCCAAAAGGTTACAATGTATCTTATGACTACATCGCCGACTGGACCCCGACCATCGAACAGCAATTTCTCAAAGGGGGACTCCGTTTGGCTTACGTATTAAACAGTTTATTCTCCACAGACAATAGTAATAATGCAGAATTCTGAAAAATATCCTTTAAACCTGCCTGCCATGGAGCTACGGCTCAAGGAGGGCAAGAGTAAGGATGACCTAAAGGTATTTGATCCGATACGGGGAAAATATGTAGCCCTCACACCGGAGGAATATGTCAGGATTCATTTCGTCAATTGGCTGGCGACACAGCTTCACTATCCCAAGTCGCATATAGCCAACGAGATAAGCATCACACTCAACAACACCAAGCGACGCTGCGACACCCTCATCTACGATGCTGTCGGAGAACCGCTAATGATAGTAGAATACAAAGCGCCATACATCAAAATAGACCAAAATGTATTTGACCAGATAGTAAGGTATAATATGGTATTGCGTGCCAAATACTTAGTAGTATCCAACGGTTTAAAGCATTACTGCTGCAAGATAGACTATGACAACAACACCTATCATTTTTTGCCGCAGATACCATCCTACGTATCCCTCAACGCTATGTATCTTAACTAATTAAGAAATGCACAACAAAGATTATCTAAATAGTTTAAACGACGATCAGCGTGCCGCCGTGGAATATGTAGGGGGTCCGGAGCTAGTGATAGCGGGAGCCGGATCCGGCAAGACGCGTGTGCTGACTTATAAGATAGTACACCTCTTGGAACAGGGATTCCTGCCTGAACGTATCATGGCGCTGACCTTTACCAACAAAGCGGCACGGGAGATGAAAGAGCGTATAGCCGCATTGGTGTCACCCGATTTGGCTTCCAAGCTATGGATGGGCACGTTCCACTCAATCTTCCTGCGCATCCTCCGAACCAACGCCGACGTGCTGGGATTCCACCATGATTTCACCATCTACGACGCCGCCGACTCTAAATCTCTGATTAAGCTCATCATAAAGGAATTAGGGCTCAACGACCAACAATATAAGCCCAATACCGTGGCTGCTATCATCTCCAACGCCAAGAACGCGCTTATTAGTCCGGAGCAATACAACCGCGACGCCGACTATAAACGAGCCGACAATGCCGCGGGCAGATCCTCTATGGGCGAAATATACCGGATATACTGCGAACGATGCAAGTTGGCGCAAGCCATGGACTTCGATGATATCCTTGTATATATCAATGTGTTGCTACGAGACAACGAAGACATTCTAAATCGCTATTGCGACTTCTTTGACTACATATTGGTCGATGAGTACCAAGACACCAACTTCGCGCAAAGCCTGATAGTCCGACAGTTATCGCGTGCGCACAGAAACCTATGTGTGGTGGGTGACGACGCTCAGAGCATCTACTCCTTCCGCGGTGCCAACATCAACAATATCTTAGGCATGGAGAAGCGCTATCCCGATTTGCGCACCTTTAAGCTGGAGCAGAACTATCGCAGCACCCAGACCATCATCAACGCTGCCGGCTCCTTGATAGCCAAGAACCACAACCAGATACCCAAACAGGTATATAGCAAAAAGGAGGTCGGCGCCCCCATTGAGGTCATAGGCACTGTCAGCGACTATGAGGAAGCGGCTATGATAGCTGCGTCTATCAGTCGCAGAGCACTCTCTACAGCCACCGAACTGAATCAGTTTGCCATTCTGTACCGCACCAATGCTCAATCCCGCCAACTTGAGGAGGCATTACGCCGTCGCAACCTCCCCTATCGAATATATGGTGGCTTGACATTCTACCAACGCAAAGAGATTAAAGACGCGGTGTGCTATTTCCGCATGATGGTTAACCCCGATGACGATGAGGCTCTACGTCGCGTCATCAATTTCCCACCACGCGGCATCGGCGACACCACCATGAAGAAGATACAGGCCCACGCTTTGGCAAGCAACAAGTCTATGTGGCAGGTAGTAAGCAATATAGCAAAACAGAACATCGGACTCAATTCAGGTACCACAAAGAAGTTGCAAGCATTCTCCGAGATGATATCTGAAATCAGTTCAGACCAAGCTCTACAGAACGACGCCTATGCCATGGGCCAGACCATCTATAACCGCACCGGCCTATTAGCGCAATTCTCTCACGAGCAAACACCCGAGGAGATTAGCAAACATGAGAACCTCAACGAGCTAATCACAGGCCTGAAAGAGTTTGTGGAGATTCGTCATGAACAAGGACGCAAAGACACCTCCATGTCGGCATACTTGTCGGAGATTTCGCTTCTTACCGACCAAGATAAAGAGGAAGACAGCAACGAAAAGAAGATTACCCTCATGACAGTCCATGCCGCAAAAGGTTTGGAATTTCCTCATGTATATATCACCGGATTGGAGGAGAATCTATTCCCATCTTCACAGTCGATGGATTCGCAATTCGCATTGGAGGAGGAGCGCCGTCTGTTTTACGTGGCGATTACACGTGCCATGAATACGTTAACACTCTCCTACTCCCAGACACGTTTCAGAAACGGCACTACCACCATGTCGTCGCCATCCCGATTCATACAAGATATAGACAGCAAATATCTTAAGACCGGAGTCACAGAGACATACGCCTCCTCAGCACGTGGCGCCACACGCTCATACTCAAAAGGGTACCAACCAGCACCTCGAGATAACAACAGCTATAAATCCTCTTATGGAAGGGGTAGTTCAGCTTACAAACCGGCATCTATGGAGAATGGTTACAGCGCTACCACAGCAGGAAGAACGCTACATAGGATAGCACCTACTTCCGACACCTCAACCAACAGCACAATGGCATCCTCCAAGCCGACTGCGCCACAAACAGGCAACGCCACTCCCGATTCATCATTTAATATAGGTGACAAGGTAGTGCATGGCAAATTCGGAGCAGGCACGGTGAAAGATATCATCACCTCGCCGGATGCCATGTTGGTGGTCAACTTTGACAACTTTGGAGATAAAAAACTTTTACTACGTTTCGCTAAATTATATAAACAATGAACAGTATTCC
>CAZLJS010000182.1:0-3731 GCA_964559895.1 uncultured Sangeribacter sp. | reverse complement strand
TGCGGCGTTGGCAATATGAGTTTTCAGCCCATATCACCGCCATCCTCAGGTATCGCGAATCTATTAAGAATTGTTTTTCTTCTGCTGTTGTCATATCTGAACTTTATCAAATAACGACAAATGGTGTCGTTTTATTGATTAGCAAGGAATCTTTCAGCATCAAGAGCGGCTTTACAACCACTTCCCGCAGCTGTGATAGCTTGACGGTAACGTGGGTCACAAACGTCGCCTGCCGCAAAGACACCTTTTACGTTGGTTTCTGATGTATAAGGAGCGACCTTGACATATCCTAGTTCATCAAGTTCTATCCATTGAGCAAAGAGCTTGGTGTTGGGGTTATGTCCAATGCCTAAGAAGAAGCCGTCGATGTCAATGGTAAATTCCTCTTCTTCAGGAGTGCCGGCATATCTCACGAGCGTAGCAGCCTCTAAGCCATCCTCTCCGGAGAGTGATTTGGTATTGCAGTTATACAAAATCTCAATGTTCTCTTTCTCCTCAACACGTCTCTTCATTACCTCTGAAGCGCGCAGATAGTTCTTACGTACTACCAAATACACTTTTTTGGCAAGAGTTGATAGGTAGAGAGCCTCCTCACAAGCGGAGTCACCACCACCAACGACAGCGACCACACGTTTGCGATAGAAGAAGCCATCGCATACAGCACAAGCGCTGACGCCTTGGCCTTTATATTTCTCCTCATCAGGGAGGCCCAGATACTTAGCAGAAGCACCAGTGGCAAGGATAATTGTTTCGGCAAGTATCTGGTTGCCATCCTCATCCTCAACCTTGAAAGGACGTTCTGCAAGATCCATCTTAACGATCTCTTTGCTACGGATATCAGCACCGAAACGTTTAGCTTGAGCAGCAATATCAGCCATCATAGCTGTGCCATTAATTCCCTCAGGGTATCCGGGGAAATTCTCAATATCTGAAGTCGTAGTGAGCTGTCCGCCGGGTTGATTGCCTTCATAAAGCACCGGTGAAAGGTTTGCCCTACCGGCATATATAGCGGCTGTACAGCCTGCAGGACCTGATCCTACGATAAGTACTTTTACATTTTCCATAATATCTATTTTTATTGTTATCTCAAATCAATAATTTCAGCGTTTTTATATTTACTTTTAGGGAAAGTGAATTGTGAAGCCGAGGTATTACTCAACGACTTAATAGAGCTAACAGTCACGGTGTAAGTACCACCACTGCTCATACTGATAACCAACTTCTTAGGATAAAAGTTGGTTTTACTCACTGTTAATACAGCTTTCTTCACCCCGCTGGAGGATGAAATAGGTGTAAGCACCACCACAAACACGCCATTTATCTTTTTGGATGAGAATGCGGCTTTGAATTGCGATTTCCATCCGCTAAGGCTACTCAATGGGTTTGCCTCTGTAAGATCTTGTGCTGAAGGCTTAATGATGGTAGCCTCTTGTGTTGACGCATTGTATGTAGTAAGCGATGCACCATCATACCACGAAGAGAAAGCAGAGGATGTTAGGCTAAACTTCTTGCCCGACACCTTCATTGTCCCTGATAGCGATTTACTACCACTAATAGTAAACGCCACCTGTTTGGAACCTTGCAACAGATGCGAAGCCTTATCCAACACCTGTGAGGCGGTATAGTAATTAGTGGCTCTGACTTGACTTCCTAATGGGAGGAGAATCAAAGCTATAAGGGATAATATATATCTTAATTTCTTCATAATAGTTTTATTTAAAGCGTCTCAAGTATTGACTCTAGAGTGATAGGATCCACTTTCACCTCACGAGGCTTTCCACCATGAGCGGCACCAACGATACCTGCCATTTCCAATTGGTCCATGATGCGTCCGGCACGGTTGTAACCGATGTTGTAGCGACGCTGAAGCGCACTCGTGGAGGCAGTGTCCATATTGACAATTGCACGAGCCACCTCTTCAAACAATGGATCTCTGTCGCCCATGAAACCATCACCACCCATATCATCACCGTCAGATGAGACAAGTGGCTCAGGCAACAAATAAGCCTCCGGCAAGCCATTCTGCGTAGAGATAAACTTACATATCTGTTCAATCTCCGGGGTGTCGATAAACGCACATTGCACACGCACCAAGTCATTGCCGTTGGATATAAGCATATCGCCTCTACCGATAAGCATATGCGCTGATGTCGAGTCGAGAATAGTTTTACTATCCACACCGGAGCTAACCTTAAAGGCTATACGAGCAGGGAAGTTGGCTTTAATCATACCGGTAATGACATCGGTAGATGGTCGCTGGGTAGCTATAATAAGGTGAATACCTATAGCACGTGCCTTCTGTGCCAGACGTGCGATAGGCTTCTCTACCTCTTTACCTGCCGTCATCATCAAATCTGCAAACTCATCCACGACAACTACTATGTATGGCATGAATCTATGACCCTCGGCAGGGTCCAATTTATTATTGAGGAACTTCTCGTTGTACTCTTTCAGGTTGCGGGTATTAGCCATCATCATGAGGTTGTATCGGTCATCCATCTCCACACAAAGCGAACTTAATGTGGGGACCACCTTACTCATATCGGTGATAATGGCGCGCTCCTCGCCGGGCATCTTTGCCAAATAGTGCTTCTCCAAAACAGAATAGAGGCTCAACTCCACCATCTTGGGATCAACAAGTACGAACTTCAGTTCAGCAGGATGTTTGCGGTAAAGCAACGATGCTATAATTGCATTAAGGCCGACAGATTTACCTTGACCGGTAGCACCTGCAACGAGCAAGTGCGGCATCTTGGTAAGGTCTGCGATATAAACCTGATTGGAAATGGTAGAACCGATAGCCAACGGCAGGTCATATTTGCACTCTTGATATTTTCTAGATGAAATGACAGTGCGCATCGACACCATTTGAGGATTCTTGTTAGGCACCTCAATACCAATAGTACCACGTCCGGGCATAGGAGCGATGATACGAACGCCAATCGCAGACAACGACAATGCTATATCGTCGCCAAGATTTTTAATTTTGGCTATCTTAACACCATCCTCGGGAACTATCTCATATAAAGTAACGGTTGGACCTACAGTAGCCTCAATGCTGACAATAGGCACACCGAAGTCTAGCAATGTTTTCTTAATTCTAGCCTGATTCTCAATCTGCTCATTCTCATCCAAGCTAACATGCTCGGGAGCGGGACGAAGAAGCGACACCGGCGGGAATACATAATTAGGGAGCTCCTGACGAGGATCTATAACCTCAATCTTCTCAGAGATTTCCTTCTCGCCTAGAGTGTCTATATGGTTTACATTAACCGTCATAGGAGCGGTAGATGAGGCCGCAGTAGCCACAGCGCCAATGGTGTCGGCAGCAGTAGCAGCCACAGCAGAGGCAGCACCTTCAACGCCAACAGCAGCAGAGGCAGCTACGGTAGCCAACGCTCCGGTCTCAGTAGCCATCTCGGGAGTCTGATCAACGTCTGTCGTATTAGAAGAAGAGTCATCAACATAATCATCATTGCCGGATTGCTCTAAGCCATCCTCTGCATCATGTTCATCCTCAGGACCTTCATACACATAAGTGACGTCCTCTTCGACCGGAGTAAACGGCATACCGGCAGCATCAGCAGCGGCAGCAGCGCCATTGAACGACACATTAGATGGGTCATTCGGATTATCCGACTCCGGCATCTTATTCTCTCCGGCAAGCGCGCCATCCATCTCCTCACGGCGTTTCATCTCCATGATTTGACGTTCTTTCTCCTCCTCTTGTG
>CAZLJS010000181.1:0-3750 GCA_964559895.1 uncultured Sangeribacter sp. | reverse complement strand
GGTATCAGCGGATTTATTTCCATCATGCGCGGTTGCAATAACTTCTGCAGCTATTGCATCGTACCTTACACCCGCGGCAGAGAACGTAGCCGCGAACCTCGCAGTATCCTCAATGAGCTCGCCGACTTGCGCGCCAAGGGCTTCAAAGAGGCTACCCTATTGGGTCAAAACGTCAATTCATACTCCTTTAAGGATGAAGCCACCGGTGTGGTCACCGACTTCCCCACCCTCCTGGCTATGGTGGCGGAGGCCGCGCCCGATATGCGCATCCGCTTCACTACCTCCCACCCCAAGGATATGAGCGACGACACTCTCCACACTATGGCGAAATACCCCAACATCGCCAAGCATATCCACCTACCCGTACAGAGCGGCAGCAACAGCGTCCTCAAGGCGATGAACCGCAAATACACTCGTGAATGGTATATGGACCGCATCAAGGCTATCCGCACCATCCTCCCCGACGCGGGCATCACCTCCGACCTGTTCTCCGGTTTCCACGACGAGAGCGAGGAGGACTTCGAGCAGACCCTTTCGCTGATGAGAGAGGCCGGTTTCGACTCCTCTTTCCTCTTTAAATACTCCGAGCGCCCCGGCACCTTCGCCTCTCAGCATCTCCCCGACAATATCCCCGAGGAGGTGAAGATAGCGCGTCTGAACCGCATGATTGAGCTCCAAAACGAGCTGTCACTGCACAACAACCGCCAAGACATCGGCAAGACCTTTGAGGTCCTCATCGAGGGTGTCTCCAAGCGTTCCAACGAGGAGCTCTTCGGCAGGACATCGCAAAACAAGGTGGTAGTATTCCCACGCGGCGACCACCGTCCCGGTGAGTTCATCCACGTCAAGGTCACTTCCGCCTCCTCCGCCACCCTTAAGGGGGATGTGGTAGAGTAAGTCAAAACGAATAAAACATATCCCAAATGTATAAAAAGGAGGATGCGCAGCTGTGCATCCTCCTTTTTTACAATATTTTAACATTAAATATACCGACGGGTAGCCTTTATCTCTTAATTTTGCAAAAGAGAATTATCTAACATTAAAAACCCACAAAACGATCTGAATCATGAATTTAAAGACAATCGTATTCCTCATTACTCTTACTATCTTCGGGTGGCTGAGCGCCCACGCCGAATATAAGAGCATTATTGTCAACCTCAACGACGGCGATGAAACTATCGTCAACATCTACTACAATCTGCGTGCCACATTCAGCGACACTGAAATGCTTTTCAAATCCGACGCTGTTGATATTGCCATTCCTCGTGCCGATATCAAGAGTTTCAGCTTCAGCGAGGACTCCGCTGTTAAGAATTTATCCTCCGACCTCCACGTTTCATTCTCTACGGAGATGATATCCTTCACCAACCTACCCTCCGCATCCCGCATCTGCATATACTCCCCCGCAGGAACGCAGCTACTATCCACCTCCGCCACAGGAGAATACTCTATTGCCACAGAGAAACTGCCTAAAGGCATCAACATCGTGAAAGTAAACAACTTAACCTACAAAGTCAACATCAAATAGTTATGAACAGAAGAACTCTACTTTTAGCGGCATTATGCTCGGTGCTGACTATATTTGCCGCGTCAGACTATATCAACATCTTTAACGCCGATGGCCTTTGGCGCAAAATCAAAGTCGATAACATCAAGGATATTACCTTTGAGTTCTGCAACGGTGTCTCCGACGACGATGACCCCTACGACTTCCAATATATGTATGTCACTCACAAAGATGACACTAAAGCAGACCTCTTCAAGATGAGCAAAATCACCGACATGGTCTATGAGCACGCGCTCACCGAGAGCCCGCTGACGCTCACCGTAACGCCTCACCATAAATGCGCTACGTTCCACATCTCCTCCAGCGACCCCAACGCATACTACCGCTACGGCATGTTCCGCGCTGACGTTGTCAATGACCTCAGCCGCGACGAACTGGAACAGCTCATCTACACCTACGAGACAGAGCTTCTCAACGCCATGGCGGAATACCACGGCTACACGCTGTCGCACTATTCCGACGATGACGTCTTCTACCAAGGCGACCAGTCTCTCGATTGCTTCCCCACCACCGTCGAGGAGGAGGCCGCCATGCCCGGATCTGAGTATATAGCATATGCATACACCGCCACTATCACCGAGGACGGGCTGGTATTCACCCACGCTCCCGCCATCACTTCATTCGTCGCCAAAGAGATGAAAACGGAGGACGCCGACTTCTCCTTCTCAGCAGATATGACGTCTATCTCCATCACGGGCAACGTCACTTGCCAACCCGAGGATAAGCCGTTCTATATCATGGCGTTTGACAAGAGCGAAGTGGATAGCGACGGCATCTCCACGCTTGTCAGCCAACAGCTGTCCAACCTCGAGACGGCAGTGTATAGAGGCTCCGGCAATTGGAACGATTATGTATGGTATGGCACCGGCAACAAGACTTCCAAGCCCGTTTATGCCGGACAAGAGGTGGTAATCGCCGCTGTTGGTTGCGAATACGGCATCCAAACCACCGACATCGCCACTCAGACATACACCATACCCCTCCCCGAGGTGGTAGATGACTGCTCATTCGCTGTCACCACCGAGGAGCAATCCAAGTCGCAGATAACCCTCAATATCACCCCCTCCAACGCCAACACACGCTATGTGGTGATGCTCGACAAGACGGAAAATATCTCCGACGCGGAATATTACGCGGCACGCCGCATGTACTACTACACCTATACCAACCAGGTGCTGTGGCCCGTAGCCAACAACGACCGCCATATATTCAGCGGCACACGCAGCCTCGACAGCAAGGAGGATATCCTCAATGGTCAATATCTGTCGCTCGACACACCTTACACGTTCCTCATCTTCGGCGTTAGCGAGGATGGTGCCCGCACCACCGCTATCACCAAGTATGAATACACCCCTACGGCAAGTGCCGACTCCGACAAGCTCACATTTGACATACAGTTTGGCGAATTTGACGCCTCCGACGACTATTACCACAGCATACCGCTCACCATCACACCCTCCGACCTCAACGCCAAATATGTGGCAGAGGTATATGAATATTCCGATATGTGGTTAGGCTGGGACGACGCCACTTTCATGAGCGAATGGAGCTCTATCAACGGCAACGGCGCATACGTCACCCTCCACAACGGCGTTTATAACCAAACGCTGGAATTTGACAACTGGGGCTTCGGATGGGACACCAAGATGGTATTCGTCTATGGCTACGACACCCCGTCTGACCTATATCTCTACACCATCAACACCGAGACGGGAGAGGTCACGCAGCTACGCGGCACAAACCTCAACCAGAAAGAGGAGCTGACGTTTGACGTGCAGTTCACCAACTTCGACGGAAGCGACAGTTGGCAACATAACCAATACGTCACCATCACCCCCTCCGACCCGAGTGCCAAATACGTAGCAGATACCTACAAGGCCTCTGACACATGGCTCGCCAAAAGCGACTCCGAGTTTATCGACTCTTGGATACGTCTCAACGGCAGTTATCTCGACCTACACACCGGTGAGCTCAGCACCTACTTCGGGTTCAGCTCCTGGGGCACATGGGACACCTATATGATCTTCATCTTCGGCTACGATGGCGCTGCCACCTCTCCGCTATATCTCTACACCATCAACACCGAGACCGGAGAGATAACGCAGCTGCGCGGCCCCAGCAAGTAAAAACTGCTAAAGCACGTGGCTACCACGAATAAGCTCCAATTGGTGAGCAAAGGCTCG
>CAZLJS010000180.1:0-3782 GCA_964559895.1 uncultured Sangeribacter sp. | reverse complement strand
CATTATCCACAGTAACCAGCTTCACCACCGGGGAGCCGGGCATAACGTTGGTGCCGACCTCTATGTTTTTCTCTGAGATATAACCGGAGAAGGGTGCGTAAAGCTTGGTATCGCTCATATTCTTCTTAGCTATTTCGAGCGAAGACTGCGCTTGCTTGAGCTTACTCTCCACCTCCACCCATTGGATATCGGGCAAACTATTGTTGTCGTGGAGGATTTTCATACGATTATACGCGTCGGTGGCTTGGTTGAGCGTGACGACTGCCATATCGTAGGTGCTTTTAAAGGAGGAATCGTCGATGATAGCGATTAGTTGGCCCTTAGCCACACGTTGACCCTGTTCTACCGCCAATGTCCTGACGGTGCCGGGCACGGGGAAACTAAGTGTGGAGGCGTTATCCTCCTCTACCGTTCCCGAGAAGCTTTGACGGGCACTTACATCAGAGGGTTGCACTGTGATAACTTTCACCTCTATCGGTTTCTTCTCCACCGTAGGTGACTGCTTGTCGCAACTGCCAAACATAAATAGCGTTGCTGCCATAAGGATGGCGCATTGAAGATGTTGGAATTTCATGATTTCTTGTATTTTCGTCATAATTCGGAGTTATTTCCAATTTTTCCGATGCAAAGTTCCAAATTCCCGACATACAAGAAATAATCTTCTGACGCCTTTAAATATGCAATCTTTCCGAAAATATCATTTCATCCCAATAAAATTTTCTAATTAATACCCAATTTTTCTTTATCACCAACTCCAATCCCGTTATCGTCGACGTATCTGGTTATCAGTGCGGTAGCGCGACGGAGTGGTGCCGGTGTGCTGACGAAAATAGCGAATAAAGGTGGATGGTGTCTGAAAATTCAGATCCTCTGAGATCTGCTGTATGGTGTCGGTGGTGGTGAGCAGACGGCGCTTGATGTTGAGCACGGTCACATTGTTGATCCACTCCTGTATGGATAGGTGCGTCACCTCCTTCACCATTGTGGATAGATGCTTGGGCGTGACGCATAGCTTAGAGGCATAGAACGCCACCTGACGCTGCGTCTCGTAATACTGCGACAACAGTTCAAAGAAATCATGGGTCAACATCTCCTTGCGTGTCACCGGACGAGGCGCATAGGTGTTGTTTTTACCCAACAACGACACCAACAGCATCAACAGAGCAAACGCCAGTCCGCCTGCCAGATAGCGTTCAATGTCGGTATTGGTCTCGTCATCAGCCTCATGCTTCTTGATTAAATCCAATAGATAAAACACCTCCACGCGGCTCTCCTCATCCAGACGAAGATATGGCGAATGTTCCACTATTTTAAGCAGCTTATAATCAACAGAATGTGCCAGCGACACCCAATAATCGTCGGAATATAGCACCGCTTCGATGACTGCGTCTTCGGAGCTGTGTTCGATACAAATCACATGAGTGGGCAAAATCGCCAACATCTCATTATCACTCAGCTTATAACTATTGTAATTGACCTTAATTGTCACCTCACCCTTGCGACAGAAGCACAACAGCGTGCCGCGAATGAAGTGTAGATAGCTATCGTCACTCTGCAAATACTCTCTTAGGTCAGGGATAAAGAGCTTCTGGCCATTGATTTGTCCACAATTATATGTTGTTATTTTGAGCATATATTCCTGTTTATGTGGCAAAGATAAGAAATTTTGCACATATTTAAAGAATCATACAATATTTTTTATTGAAATTAAAACATTATCTTTGCACTCAATTTGGGATTCGTAAGAATTTATAGGTAGTTTTCGGACACCGTCACATTGTGAAATAATGGAACACCTCAGGAGATTGATAATGATAGTAGTATGCATTGCTATTGCTGACAAGGCATTTGGCAAGGCCTCTCCCGACTCTGTCTCCTCTAATCAAGCCAACAAGGGGTTTATCCAGAAAATCCTTGATTACTTTGAATCTTCCAATAAGCCCAGCGAGACTAAAAAGTTTGATTTCAGCGTTCTGGGCGGTCCTCACTATTCCAGTTCTACCAGCGTAGGTATCGGATTGGTAGCAGCCGGCTTGTATCGCAACGACACCTCCGACACTATCTCACAGCCCAACTATGTGGAGCTCTATGGCGACATCACCGCCAAGCTTTACTATATGATAGGTGTGGATGGTTACCAGTTCCTTGGCAACAATTCATGGCGTGTAGAATATGACCTATACTTCCTCAACAACCCTACAAAGTTCTGGGGCATAGGTCATGATAACTGCAAGCTCAAGAGCAACGAAACGGAGTATCAGAAGCAGCAAGTATCAGCAGTGGCGCGCTTCCTGCACAATGTGAAGGGGAAACTTCTATTTGGCCCCGAACTACGATTTAACCATACCGGAGCAAAGGATATCGAGGGTGACGACCATCTATGGAACGGCCAACGCCTGCATACTACAAGCTTCGGTGCCGGATTCTCCATAGCCTACGACAGCCGCGACTACATAAAGAACGCTTACACAGGTATTTACCTCAAACTTACGCAGATGTTTTATCCAGGATTTCTGGGCAACAAGTATGACTTCAGCTCCACTGAGCTCACTTTCAATTGGTATAAGCCTATCAAGGAGGGCACTCTCTTGGCAGGACAGGTCCACGGCCTAATCAGCTATGGCGACACCCCTTGGGGACTGATGCCTATGATAGGCAACAACGAGATAATGCGCGGCTACTACGATGGCCGCTATATTGATAAAAGTTTGGTGAACGCCACTGTGGAGCTTCGCCAACACATATATAAACGCCACTCGGCGGTATGCTGGGTCGGTGCCGGTGAAGTGTTCTCCAACAACACTCATTTCGCTTTAAAGCGGATATTGCCAAACTTCGGTATAGGCTACCGATGGGAATTCAAGAAACGTGTCAACGTGCGCCTCGACCTTGGGTTCGGCAAGAAAGAAACCGGTGTAATTTTTAGTATTAATGAAGCATTTTAGACGTCTAAAACTATTATGCAATCCCTCGGTCATTCTGATTGCATACGCTCTGGCACTTTGCGTGCCTAATATCGTGCTCTGCTTCACGGAGCATCTATCACTATTCGCGGCAGCAACCAACGTGTTGTTGCCTATTGGCATATACGCTCTTATCCTAAGCCTGCGCAGAAACATCTCGCCAACTATATTGCTGATGCTCCCTATATCCTTCCTTTGCGCATTCCAGATGGTGCTGCTGTTCCTCTACGGCAACTCTATTATTGGTGTGGATATGTTTCTAAACGTAGTCACCACCTCCTCCAACGAGGCAGGCGAGCTATTGCACAATCTGTTACCGGCACTGATTACGGTATTCATCCTCTATGTGTCGCCTCTGATATGGAGCGCCGTGAGATTTGTCAGGAAGAATAAACTGAGAGTAGTAAACCAGAAACGCTTTCGCAAATATGGAGCCATCACAGCCTTGACTGGTGTGGTGACTATGATATTATCATACATTTGCGTGCCCGGCTTCGCTTTGACCAAAGATATCTTCCCTGCCAACGTGGTTAAGAACTTGGTGCTAGCATGCGACAGAGTGCGTCAAAACATCCATTACCCCGAGACCTCCAAGGGCTTCACCTTCGGCGCTAAATCTACCCATCAAGGTGTCAAGGAGCTATACGTGGTGGTGATAGGTGAGACATCACGCGCCGACAGCTATAGCCTCCTCGGTTATGGCAGGGAGACCAATCCCCTACTCGCAGCCAACGCTAATGTGGTGACGTTCAGCCATGTAATGTCGGAGTCCAACACCACCCATAAGAGCGTGCCGATGCTATTGTCGCTCGTCGATGC
>CAZLJS010000179.1:0-3789 GCA_964559895.1 uncultured Sangeribacter sp. | reverse complement strand
TCCCAGCCCTCGATGCCTTGGCTCTCATAGAATGCCACGTTGGGCTTATATGCCACGGTGAATGGTGCTGTGGCGTCGATGATTGCTTTGTTGAAGGCGAACATGGGGTTCTTCTCACCTCTGACGCATTCGGGCAACTTCTTGATGTCTGTGTCAAGACCTACACAAAGGAAGCTCTGCGACTTCTTGATATTCTCTATCAGTTCTTGTCTGGTCATAGTCGTATTATTAGATTCAAGTTTATTTTACAGTTCAGCGCTCTTAAGTTTCTCGGCGTTTTCAGCCACGATGAGGTGGTCGATACAGTCTTGGATGTCGCCATCCATGAATGCCGGGAGGTTGTAGATGGTATAGCCGATGCGGTGGTCGGTGATGCGTCCCTGGGGATAGTTATAGGTGCGTATCTTGGCGGAGCGGTCGCCGGTGCTAACCATTGTCTTACGTTTCGACGCTATATCATCAATATATTTCTGGTGCTCTTTATCGTAGATGAATGTGCGGAGACGAGCCAAAGCGCGCTCCTTGTTTTTGGGCTGGTCGCGGGTCTCGGTACACTCGATAAGGATTTCCTCCACCTCTCCGGTGTTGGGGTTCTTCCAGTTGTAGCGGAGGCGTACACCCGACTCCACCTTGTTGACGTTCTGACCACCTGCGCCACCGCTTCGGAAGGTATCCCAGCGGATCTCGCCCTCGTGGATCTCCACCTCAAACGCTTGTGCCTCGGGGAGGACAGCCACGGTAGCCGCGGAGGTGTGGACACGTCCTTGGGTCTCGGTGGCGGGAACGCGTTGCACGCGGTGCACCCCCGACTCATATTTCATCAGTCCGTAGCAGCCTTCACCGGAGAGTGTGAACACTATCTCCTTATAACCACCTGCCGCACCTTCGGAAACGGATGACACGGCGAGAGACCAACCTTTGCTCTCGGCATATTTCTGGTACATGCGGAAGAGGTCTCCGGCAAACAGTGCCGCCTCGTCGCCACCGGTACCGCCGCGTAGCTCCACGATACAGTTCTTGGAGTCGTCGGGGTCGGCAGGAATGAGCAATAGTTTTATCTCCTCCTCCATAGCGGGGAGGGCTTTCTCGGTAGCGTCGAGCTCTTCGCGTGCCAAGAGTCTCATCTCTTCGTCTGACTCGTTGGCGAGGATGGCGCGGCTCTCCTCGTTGCTATTCAGCAGCGAACGGTAGCGCTCTGTCGCTTTTACGATTTTCTCCAGGTCGTGGTATTCCTTGGTGAGACGCACATATCTCTTCTGGTCGGAGATGACATTGGGGTCGGCGATTAGTGTCGAGACCTCTTGGTAACGCGCCTCCAAACCTTCGAGGCGTTCTAGTAAAGAAGGTGATGCCATAGTTTCAATTATTTCTGCAAAGTTAGCTAAAAATCCTGTGTTCACAAAACGCGGCGGCGTTGGCCAGGCTTTCCGGCTTTCCTATGTCGAGCACTTCCAACCCTTGGGCGCGGATGCCGCGTATGTCGATGCGGTGGCAGTTGGCGATGAAGTAATCCATGATGGGGAACACTAGCGGTGCCGCGGCGTTATCCTTGACGGCACGGTCTGCCATGGCATGCTCCATGTCGATGATGGTGGATGGATTGATGCAATATATGCCACTGAATGCCAATGGGTTAAGTCTGTCAATGCCGGATAATCCTTCTGGACGGATAGTGCCGTCGTTGACGTTGGTCCAGCCATGCATCTGTAAATCGTTGTCAAATAGTAATTTGCGTGATGACTTGCGGTCGCTGATGAGTAGCGACACATCGGCATGGCTGCGGCTGTGTTGGGCGTAGAAGTCACCCAGGTCGGCGTTGGAGAGAATATCGACGTTGTGGATGAGAATCGGCTCTGAGTCGGCGCATAGATATGACTTGGCACCAACAATGGCGCCTCCGGTGTCGAGGATTAGCTCACGCTCGTCGCTGATGTGTATCGTGGCGTCGAAGGTGTGTTGGGCGAGGAAGTCTATAATCTGTTGCCCGAAGTGGTGTATATTTATGGTGATGTCGTCGAAGCCGTGGCGGATGAGGTTTAGGATGACACGTTGCAGCATCGGTATCCCCTCCACGGGCACCAACGCTTTAGGATGAGTGAGCGTCCAGGGCTTGAGGCGGGTGCCGAATCCGGCTGCGAGAATAAATGCTTTCATATCTGATTACTCGTTGGAGGCAAGTATGCGGTGAATATTCTGTTCGCGGTGGTTCAGCTCCACTATCACCTCGGGGTATATCTCATGGATAGCCTCGGCGATATGTTCGGCGCTATACACGGAGCGGTGTCTGCCTCCGGTGCAGCCAAAGCCGATGTAGAGGTTGTTGAAGCCGCGCTTGAGGTATTTGTCGATGGCGGGGAAGATGGTGGTGCAGCAGTGGTCGAGGAATAGCTGTATCTCGCCTTGCTCTTCGAGGAACTGCATCACAGGCTCATCGGTGCCGTTAAGCGGCTTATATTGGTCGTAGCGCCCCGGATTGTGCATATAGCGACAGTCGAAGATGAAACCGCCACCATTGCCCGACAGTTCGCGCGGATAGCCCTTGCGATAAGAGAAGCTCTCTACGCGTATAGTTAAGCGGTCGGGACGCGGCTCTCGGTCCTGAAACGGGTTTTGTCGTTGCCAAATGTCGATGGCGTCCATGCAAGCTTGTCGCAGTGCGGGGAAGGGGCGTAGCATGGGTAGGCACTCTCTTAGGTTGCGCAGCCCTTGCGGTATGCTCTGTATGAAGTGCGCTTTCCCCTCCATGAGCCCTCTAAAGCCGTAAGCGCCCAGCGTCTGGATCACACGCAGCGGTATTAATAGGTGGTAAGTGTCGAGGATGGTCTGCGCCGAGGCGCCGGAGTGCTTCGCAAACTCTTCGGCATAGAATTGAGCCATCTCCTCACGCAGCTCCATGGGTAGGTTGGCGCGTGCTTGCCATAGAAACGACACCAGGTCGTAGGCGCAGGGGCCGCGGCGTCCGCTCTGGAAATCTATCCAGTAGAGGCGGTCGTGGTGCGACATGACGTTGCGGCTCTGGCAGTCGCGATACATGAAGCCTATGGCGGATTGAGGTATGTTGAGGAGGCTGCCGCAATAGCTGTCGATGTCATCCTGCAACTTATCCTCGTCAAACTCCACACCTATTGGCTTGAGAAAGCAGTATTTGAAATAGTTGAGGTCTCCGGTGACCATGCGGGAGTTGAACGGCGAGTTGCAACGGTCGTATATCTCGTCGAAACCGGGCAGCGTCTGTAGGCGTGCCAGCCCACTTAAAGCTTCGCGGATAAGCTCGCGGCGACGGTCGTCGGAGGCAGTGGCAAGGAGCGAGAATAGGGTAGTGTCGCCCAAGTCCTCCAGAAGGTAGCAGTCGCCATGAGTGGTCTCCTTGCAATATATATAAGGTGCGGATACGTCGTGGCCGGTGAAAAATTCATCAATAAGGATGAAGTTGACATTCTCTTGAAGGTTGGGGTTGAAAGCCCCGATGACAGACCCCGCGCCGATGCTCTCAGCGACCGAATCGGGATTGGTGATGCGGAAATATACGCGGGAAGACCCTGACTGCGGTAACTTGGTGATAGAGGCAGGGTTAGTGCCGAAGAAGTCGGTATATAAAGAAAGTATCGCCGTGGCGGCGTCTCTGATTTCATGTTCCATGACGCAAAATTAAAAAGATTATTTAAGTCTCGCAAGCATCCAAGAGATAAGAGGCACAGGCGATGTCAAAAATGCCACATTGCTAAAAAAATGCTGAAAAATAGTGTGAGTTTGCGCAAAAATTTTTAATTTTGCACCTACGAAGTTAAT
>CAZLJS010000178.1:0-3797 GCA_964559895.1 uncultured Sangeribacter sp. | reverse complement strand
CATGCGCACAGTTCGGTATCTTTGGCGCATATATGCTGTCATTGCTATTGGGCTTCGATCCATTGTCGGCAGGATGTGTGGCCATCATCGGTGGCGCCGACGGTCCTACAGCAATCTTCTTGACATCCAAGTTGAATCCCGACTTGCTAGGCGCTGTGGCAGTATCGGCATACTCCTACATGGCACTCATACCCTTGATCCAGCCGCCGTTGATGCGACTCTTCACAACCAAGAAAGAGCGCACAATAAAGATGAAACCGGGACGTGCGGTGACACAAAACGAGAAGATCATCTTCCCCATCGTGGGATTGGTCCTCACATGCTTTGTGGTGCCCTCAGGCCTCCCCTTGCTCGGTATGCTATTCTTCGGTAACCTCTTGCGCGAAAGCGGCGTCACCACTCGTTTGGCTAAGACTGCCAGCAATGCATTGACAGACATCGTGACTATCCTGTTGGGACTGACTGTCGGCGCATCCACACAGGCAGACAAGTTCCTCACAGTGGATACCATCAAGATTTTCGCACTTGGATTTATCGCGTTCATCATAGCATCCTCAGCAGGTGTCTTATCCGTTAAGGTGATGAACCTCTTCCTTAAGAAGGATAAGAAGATCAACCCGCTTATCGGTAACGCAGGCGTGTCGGCAGTGCCTATGGCAGCCCGTATCTCCAACAATGTAGGTCTGGAGTACGATCCTACCAACTATCTGTTGATGCACGCCATGGGACCAAACGTGGCAGGTGTGATCGGTTCAGCAGTCGCTGCCGGTGTCCTCTTGAGCTTCTTAGGCTAGCATTATTGCTTTACGAAAAGAGTACTTTTCTATATACCATACCGGAGGAGAGACGATCTTCTCCGGTATTTTTATGAACGCATCGCAGAAAAATATAAAAATATTGATACTACAGAAACATTTACGGCCAATGCGGTGTTTAAATATATGTAGAGCCGTAAATATCACACTTTCCAATGATTAACGATGATGTAATTAAGGAGATTTATAAGCGGTTTCCCAAACCGGCTAAAGATAAATCGGAATTAAACATATCATACTATCAAAAACTATTGCAACCCAATAACCCTATTGCTGTAGATGATGAGATGATAGTAGTAGAAAAAGTAGAAGAGTTCAGTCCTTTTAAGAAATTCCTTATCCGGAGCCTGAACGCAATACTTGAGATAGACGATAGCGTAGCTTTTGTCTTCGCATCTCACATAGTTTTTCTAAAGATTAACGAATGTGATTTTATGGTCCACCTACCTCCGGAGAAGGAGGAGAATTTTATATCAAAGATTTTCCACAAGAGGAAGTAGTTTTTGGGTCGTTACTTTCAATTGATTTAAGAGTTTTCAGTTAAAAATTTTTTAGTTTCATATTAATATTATTGTAAGAGAGAAAGCCCGCACGACATATATGCTGTCATGCGGGCCTCTTTTATCGTTTCTATGCGGCATCCTTATTTGTAAGGATTGTTCTTACGAGCTAGTAGCGTATTCTTCATCAGCGAACAGATAGTCATCGGACCTACCCCACCGGGCACGGGGGTAATGAATGAGCACTTCGGCGCTACGTTTTTGAAATCCACGTCACCGGATAGGCGGAAACCGGACTTGCGTGAAGCATCGGGGACACGTGTGGTGCCCACGTCGATAACTACAGCGCCGGGCCTAACCATATCCTCTTTGAGGAACTCAGGCACGCCCAATGCGGCGATGATGATATCGGCTTGAAGGCATATCTCTTTGATATTCGGTGTGGCGGAATGGCAAACGGTCACGGTGCAGTTTCCCGGATTGGCCTTCTGCATGAGCAGCATTGCCACCGGTTTGCCGACGATGTTGCTTCTGCCAAGCACAACGGCATGTTTGCCGCGTGTGGGGATGTCATATCTATCCAAGAGGTCGATGATGCCCGCAGGAGTGGCGGAGCGGAACCCGGGGAGACCGATTGAAAGGCGACCGACGTTGACAGGATGGAAACCGTCCACATCCTTGGCGGGGTCGATAGCTTCCGTCACCTTCTGCTCGTCGATATGTTTGGGCAGAGGGAGCTGCACGATGAAGCCATCCACGTCGGGGTCGTTGTTGAGTTTAGCAATCTCGCCGAGAAGCTCATCTTCGGTGATGGTATCTTCAAAACGGAGGAGAGTGCTCTTGAAGCCACACTCGTGGCATGATTTCACTTTGTTTGCCACATAAGTTTCACTGCCGCCGTCGTGACCAACGAGGATAGCTGCCAAATGTGGCACTCTCTCCCCGGCTTTTGTCATCTCGGCGACTTCCTGCGCGATCTCTTTCTTGATATCCGCGGCTGTTTGTTTTCCGTCGATTAATTGCATAGATATAATGTTAAATGAAAAAGGGAATCTCATTTCTGATAAAGAAACGAAATTCCCATATAAAATTTATTAGAAATTCAAATCATCAAAGCCTTCGCCGAGTTCATCCTCGTTGTAGGCAGAATCGCCGTAAAAATTCAAGTCGAGATCGTCCACATCTTTAGCGGTTTTCTTAGCGGCCTTGGTAGTGGCGGCGTCGATCTCTTTGGGAGTCATCTTCTGGCGCGGCGCCTTACCCTCTTTGCGAGTACAGAGAGGATCTTTCAGGGTCTTGCCTGTGATAATCTCCTTGAGCTCCATATAGAATGCTCTTTCGGTGAAATAATCAAATACAAACATCAGATGCTGACCTTCATCCTCGACAAACTCGTCGAGACGGGTATCGGCCATGATCCAAACGTCTTGATCGGAACCACTACCCATATCGCTTAACGTAATCTCTTCACGCATGGTCCAATCATCATCGCAAAGGAAGAAGGAGCTGAGTTCATCTTTTGTATATCCCACGCTATCTAGTATAGCATTTCTAAGTTGTAGGAAATCAGCTTCACTGTCAATTTCAATCTCACGGAAAAAGTTTTCCGTTTCATCACTTACTATCTTAAATCTATAAATCATCTTACTAATGATGGTTATATATCTTACTTCTATTATTTGGTCTTAATCGTGTCGCTAAAATGCGATATTCATATTCCCAAGTGCGAAGTTAAGTCAAATATTTTAATTACCCTACAAAAAAAGGATAAAAAATGAGCCCGATTAGAAAAAAACCGGACTCCAAATTTTTTAAGTTAAAATATGCTTAACTTATTTGATAATGTCGTACTTCTTGAAGACCTTTCTGATAGCCTCCAAAGAGCGCTCTACTTGTTCTTTAGTATGAGTAGCCATCAAGGAGTATCTGATCAAAGTGTCTTGCGGAGCGACCGCGGGGCTGACCACGGGGTTGACGAAAACGCCCTCTTCGAGTAGGTCGTGTGTCACCTGGAATGTCTTGTAGTCATCGCGGATGAATAGTGGGATGATCGGAGTGGAAGTGTGCCCGATCTCGCAACCCATTTCGCGGAAGTTGTCGAGGGCGAAATGAGTGATGTCCCATAGGTGCTGTTGGCGCTCAGGCTCTGAAATCATGATGTCCAGTGCGGCGTTAACGGCAGCTGTGGCGGCAGGTGTGATGCTCGCTGTGAATATATAAGAGCGGGAGTGGTGACGAAGGAAGTTGGTGATCTCCTTGTCTGTAGCGATAAATCCGCCCAATGAAGCAAAAGATTTACTGAAGGTACCCATGATGAGGTCAACGTCGTTGGCAACGCCGAAGTGGTTGCAGACACCGCGGCCACCTTCGCCAAATACGCCGATACCGTGAGCTTCATCGACCATCACGCTGGCATTGTATTGCTTAGCAAGTCTTACTATCTCAGGAAGATTTGCTACGTCACCCTCCATAGAGAATACGC
>CAZLJS010000177.1:0-3798 GCA_964559895.1 uncultured Sangeribacter sp. | reverse complement strand
GAGTTTTGTATCTTTGTGAAGCGGTAGCGGCAAGAGGTGCCGCGCTGCAGCAGTAACTATGGATGAATTTGCAGTGAATCTGGAAGGACTCAACGATCGCCAGGTGGAGGCCGTGCTCGAGATGGATGGCCGCATACGCGTGGTGGCAGGCGCTGGTAGTGGTAAGACACGGGTGCTCGCTACTCGTTTCGCATACCTTGTGGAGGAGGTGGGCCTCGACCCCGCCAATATCTTGTGCATGACTTTTACTAATAAGGCGGCGCAGGAGATGAAGTCGCGCATTGCGTCGATGGTGAGGAATAGGTCGCATATCAATGATTTTGTCTGTACTATCCATGGCTTCTGCGTCAAGGTGCTGCGCCGCGATATCTATCGCTTGGGGTTCCCCGAGAATTTTATCATCCTCGATGAGGAGGATGGTAAGGGTTACGCCAAGCAGGTGATGGATGAGCTTAATATTGACCGCAAACAGACTACTGCTAATAAGTTTTTAGAGGCTATCTCGGGACGTAAATGCCATTTGGCTGAGGATTATGTGGCACGGATGCTTCCTAAGGCTCTGAGTGGCGACGATGCGTTCTCGCGCTACCTCGCTCTCCAGATCAAATATTTCGCACTGGACTACGACGATCTGATCTTCTTCACCCTCTACCTTTTCGACAATTTCCCCGAGGTTAAGGAGTATTGGCAAAACGTTCTGGAGTTTGTGATGGTCGATGAGGTGCAGGACTGTAGTGGTTGCGATTGGGCTATCATCAATAGCGTCACGGAGCAGAACCAGAACCTATTTATCGTAGGCGATCCGGACCAAGCTATCTATGAATGGCGCGGAGCCTCTCCCGATTCGTTTGTGAATTTTGAGGCCGACAAGACGATTATCCTTAATCAGAATTACCGTTCCACGCCTAATATCCTTAACGTGGCTAACTCCGTGATTGCCAATAATCAAAACCGTATTCCCAAGGACCTGTTCACCGCCAAACCGTCAGCGAAGGTAGCCATACATTTTCATGGTAAATCGGAGAATGAGGAGGCGCAATGGGTTAGCGATCAGATAGAAACGTTGGTCAAGGCAGGTGCCGACTATAATGATTTCGCCATATTGTACCGCGCATCGCAGTTGTCGCGGGCGTTTGAGCAGGCGCTGATCAAGAAGGAGGTGCCTTACACCGTGTGGGGTGGGGTGCGCTTCTTCGAACGACGTGAGATAAAGGATGCGTTGGCGTATCTGCGCATGATAGCCTCCGACGACGATATGTCGTTCCGTCGCATAATCAATGTTCCCTCGCGCAAGTTTGGTGAGGAGTCTATGAAGCGGTTGGCAGCCCTCGCTGAGGAGGAACATAAATCGCTGTTTGCCACATTGTCGGGCCACCTATCAGAGAAACCATTCTCCAAAAGTACAGTTTTTGAGTTCTCACTACTTATAGAGAAATACCGCTTGATGCGCGACTCGATACCTATATCAGATATCCTCGACGGCATCCTTAAAGACTCCGGATTGAAGGACCAATTGCGCGGTGATGGCGATGAGGATAGATTGGCTAATATTCAAGAGTTGTTAAATAGTGTAAAACTTTATGAAGAGCAACATGCCGAGGATGACATCACCTTGGATATTTATCTGCAGGATATAGCGCTATACACCAACGCCGATTACAAGAAGGATGACCATAAAGTGAAGCTGATGACTATCCACCAATCCAAGGGGTTGGAGTTCCCCTTTGTGTTTGTGGTAGGCCTTACCGAAGGGGTGTTCCCGAGCCACAGAAGCATCCGTGAACGGCGCAAAAAGGGTGAGGAGGAGGAACGACGACTGATGTACGTGGCAGTGACACGCGCCGAGAAAGCGGTGTTCCTCACCGAGTCGGAAGGGTTCAATATGAGCACCCAGGCCAACAAATACCCGTCGCGTTTTCTCAACGAGATCAAGTCAGACCTAATCGAAGTGGAAGGGGAGATAGACCCCTCGCTCATACAAGGTACGATGGCACTAGTGTCGTCTCTTAATGAAGAATTGGAGAATGGCGAGAAGGCTGATATGTTTGAGCCCGGAGCGATGGTGACGCATAAGCTCTTCGGCACTGGAGTAGTGGTGGAGAACAACAAAGACCGCGCCTCCTGCCGCGTGGATTTCGGCAACCGCAAACTTACACTTCGTTACGCCGTCCTTACCCCCACTGAGCAGTGATGTGTAAACCACGTGGCTTTGTAGCGCGTTGATATAAAGCTGTTAATTGCTTTATGCAAATAGGGCAGAGGATATTAGGTTATTTCAAAAATTATTAGTTATTTTGCTGTTGAAAAGAAAAAAGCTAACGCCATGCTATCAGAACCATACTATCCGATAGGTATTCAGGACTTCAGCGAACTGCGCAGACTGAACGCTATATATGTTGACAAGACTAAACTAATCTATAATCTTGCCAATCACAGTAAGTTCGTTTTTCTCAGTCGGCCTCGCCGCTTTGGCAAGTCGTTGCTGAATAGCACCCTTAAATATTATTTTGAGGGGCGCCAAGACCTGTTTACAGGATTAGCGATGGAAAGCCTTGAGAAGGAGTGGATTAAATATCCTGTGCTACACTTCGACCTCAGCATTGCCAAAAGCGAGGATATAGAAGAAATCGAGGATGGTTTGTCTCAGCAGTTAAAAAAATATGAAGAGATTTACGGAGACTATGAAGTTAGTAAGTCGCTAAATAACAGGATGGCTGAACTGATTTATCAGGCCAATGCTAAGACAGGGAAGCCTGTTGTCGTCCTCATTGATGAATATGACGCGCCACTGCTGGAGGTGATGCACGATGACGAAAAACGCGAGACGGTGCGTAAACTGTTGCGCAAGTTTTATTCACCGCTTAAAGCCTGCGACCAATATCTGCGATTTGTGTTCCTGACAGGAATATCCATGTTTTCGCAGCTAAGCATCTTCAGCGAGTTGAACAACTTAAAAAATATCTCCCGCAATAAAGTATATAACGACATTTGTGGCATCACCAAGCAGGAGCTAATAGATAACTTCCAATATGGTATAAAGAAGATGTCGAAAGAATTCTCCTGTACCGCAGATGAAATACTTTTAAAGCTCACAGATAGCTACGATGGATATCATTTTTGCGAAGATACAGAAGGTCTTTTTAATCCGTTTAGCCTATTAAACGCCTTCGACGATTCACGATTAGGTAGCTATTGGTTTAGTAGTGGCACGCCCACATCCCTTGTCAGAATGCTAAAAAAATACAAAGATGAAGGCAAGTTTGAGATTGAGATGCTTGATTCTTTGGAACCCGTTGACGCAAGCGAATTTGAGTCACCGTTGGAGATGCAGACCGGACCGTTGCCACTGCTGTATCAAGCCGGATACCTGACCATCAAAGACTACGACCCGGAGTCGTCGGTATATACCTTGGCTATCCCCAACAGCGAAGTGCGAGTGGGGTTGCTTAAAAATATCCTACCGTTGTATGCCGAAGTGCGGAACATCAACAGCGTAGTGTCGCGCACATCCACGGCGTTCCGTAAGGGCGACATAGAGCAAGCCATGCAGCTGTTTCAATCCATGTTGGCGTCGATACCATTCATGCGAGGCGACAAAGATATCCTTGACGATGCAGAGAAGACCGAGGCGTATTATCACCGCATATTCTACTTCTTTTTCCGCATGCTCTACAACGAAGTGTATGCCGAGATACGCAGTGCCAAAGGGGCGTGCGACATCACCATTTTTACGCCCAAATACATCTACATAGTAGAGATAAAGATCGACGCCACTGCCGACGCCGCCCTTGAGCAGAT
>CAZLJS010000176.1:0-3870 GCA_964559895.1 uncultured Sangeribacter sp. | reverse complement strand
GGCATCTATTACAGCAAGCCCCATTTCTGGTTGGGCGTCTCGGGCCTACATCTGTTGGAGCCGAAAGTGACCATGAGCGTCGAAGGCACGGAGAATAGCGAGACGCAACAGTATGAGACAGTGCTCGGTAGAATGGTATATTTTATGGGCGGATGCAATTTTGCCGTAAAAAATACGTTATTGGAAATACAGCCCTCTGTGTTGGTAAAGACCGATTTCAACACCTATACGGCGGAAGCGACGATGCGCGCCACGTATAACAAGATCTTCACCTTTGGCGTCGGCTATCGATGGAAAGATGCCGTGAGCGCCATGATAGGAGCTGAGATAAAGAACTTCTTCCTTGGCTATGCCTACGATTATCCATTGTCGGCAATAGGAAAAGTGAGCAGCGGTAGCCATGAGATATTAGCCGGATATCAATTGAAACTCGATTTCTCAGGGAAGAACCGCAACAAACATCGCTCAATAAGAATAATGTAAGCGTCGCAAGATGCTCCAATATAAAAAGAAAAGGAACAAAAAAATATGATGACTACAAACAAGAGATATGGTGTGAAGCAGACGTCACTACTCAGGAATAAATGGGTAGGAGGCGTGGCCCTCTTCTTGATACCCATGGCGTTGACCTCCTGCATGTCGAGCAAGGGAAGCACAGCCGGTGGCGAAGTCACCGGAGTTGGCGGCACGGTATATAGCGAGCCGACACCCTACGGTATGGTATTGGTGGATCGTGGTGCCTATGCTATGGGCGTTGCGAAAAACGATAGCGCGTGGAATATCAAGGCAAACGCACGAGGTGTCTCAGTGGAATCATTCTGGATGGATGAGACAGAGGTCACCAACTCCAAATATAAACAGTTTGTGTTTTGGGTGCGCGACTCCATTATCCGTGAACGCTTGGCCGACCCCAACTATGGCGGTAACGAGGCGTTTAAGATTGAAGAGGATAAAGAGGGAAACCCCATCAAGCCTTATCTGAATTGGAACAAGAGTATCCCATGGCGCAACGCCAACGAGGATGAGCGCCGTGCCATAGAAAGCGTCTATCGCACCAATCCCATCACCGGACGCCGCGAGCTCGATCCCACGCAGCTCAACTATCGCTATGAGATATACAACCACACCGCAGCGGCACAACGCAAAAACCGTCTCGACCCGGTATTGCGTCAGTACAACACCGACCTGCCGGTAGATAACACCCTGCCTATTATCTCCAAAGACACAGCATACCTCACCGAGGAGGGAGAGATCGTGCGCGAGACCGTGACACGTCCGCTCACCGGCGATTATGACTTCCTTAACACATATATCGTCAACGTATATCCCGACACCACAGCGTGGATCAACGACTTCGAGAACGCCTACAATGAGCCTTATACACGTATGTATTTCTCGCATGCCGGTTATAACGACTATCCGGTGGTAGGCGTCAGCTGGGAGCAAGCCAACGCGTTTGCCAACTGGCGTACCGACTTCCTGCGTCGCTCCTTGGGCAAAGAGGGCGTGTTTATCGAGCCATATCGTCTCCCGACAGAGGCGGAATGGGAGTTTGCAGCCCGTGCGGGAAACAGCGAGAGCATGTATCCCTGGGATGAGACATTGCCCATGGATGAGCGCGGTTGCTTCTATGCAAACTTCAAGCCCATGGATGGCGACTATGTGCGCGACGGCCACTTGATCACCTCCAAAGTAGGCACCTTCAAGCCCAACGACTTCGGCCTGTATGATATGGCGGGCAACGTGAGCGAGTGGACCTCCACCGCCTACACCGAGAGCATCGACAAGCTCACCGCAGATATCAACCCCGAATACCGCTACGACGCGGCTAAGGAGGATCCCTACAAGATGAAACGCAAGATCGTGAGAGGCGGTAGCTGGAAAGATGTGGCGCACAACCTGCGTAGCGACCTTCGCCAATGGGAGTATCAAAACGAGCAACGCTCATATATAGGATTCCGCTGCGTGCGCACCCAGATAGGCTTTGCCCGCGGCACCGGTAAAAAACAACAGAAATAATAATGAATGATTGGTTACACGGTAGCCGACGTCAATAGGAAATACAGAATATAATGGTAAAGATAAGAAAATACGCCAACGGCATAGAGCGCTTCCTTCATGGACAAAAGGGACAACGCTTCTTCAATTTCGCATATAGTATCGGCGCTGCAGTCGTCATCTGGGGTGCTTTGTTCAAGATCCTGCACCTTCCCGGTGGTAGCTCCCTGCTATGTATCGGTATGGGCACCGAGATCGCGATGTTCGTCTTGACAGCGTTTGACCGTCCCCCGAAGGAGTATTCATGGGAGGATGTGTTTCCCGTATTGGATTCCCACGATCCCGACGACCGACCTGACTTCGCGGGCGGTTCCGGCATCAACATCCAAGGCGGCTTCGTAGGCGGCGAAGAGATTGCCGGTGCGGAGAGTGAAGGCCAAGGCGGCGACAACACCATTACTATTCAGGGTGGCGCGGGAGCTGCGGGAGGAGTAATCTCCGGTGGCGTCATCGGTGGCGGTATTGTCGGTGGCGGCGTGCTCTCACAAGAGGACACCGACTCTCTACGCGACAGCATCCAGAAGATGGCAGCCGCTTCCGACCAATTGGCACAGATGGCGGAGCTCACCACAGCTACACAAGACTATCTGCATCAGATAGCCGGCATCGCCGACCAGATGAGCCAGCTACGCCAGACCACAGAGGCGCTCAACAACGTCAGCAGCGTCCTCCTCGACTCATATAAAGCCATCACAGACAATAGCGAACATATCACACAGAGCTCCACAGGATACGTGGCTCAGATGGATAACCTTAACCGCAACATCAGCGGCCTCAACACCATCTATGAGATTCAGCTCAAAGGTATCTCATCGCAGCTTGAGAGCATCGACAGAGTCAACCGCGGCTTGAAAGATATCAGAGATATGTATGAGAAATCGGCCAATGAGAGCTCACGCTACTGCGAAGAGACCGAGAAGATGGCTCGCTATATGAAACAGTTGAACCAAGTATATGAGAAGATGATCACAGCCATGACCATAAATATGTCCAACCCAATGATGGGAGGCATGCAGGGGGGCACAAATCCCTTTGGTCAGTCTGAGTCTAATCAAAACATCTAATAGAGCATGGCAGGAGGAAGTAATAATGTAGCAAGGATGTCACCGCGACAGCGGATGATCAACCTTATGTACATAGTCTTGACGGCCATGTTGGCACTCAATGTCTCCAGCGACGTGCTCAATGGATTCAGTCAGGTGCAGGAGGGATTGCAACGCTCCAACAGCAATCTCACCTCCAAGAACGAGATACAGTTTCAATACCTTGCCGACCTATACGCCAAGAACCCCGAGAAGGCAGGCCCTTGGTATGACAAAGGTGTGAAACTACATTCCAGGACCGACTCTCTCTATAACCTCATGGAGGACCTGAAGATGCGCATAGCGCGTCAGGCCGACGGTCCCGAGGGTAACTATAAGACACTGATCAACCTCGATGATTTGGAGGCGGCGTCGGTAGTGATGCTTGATCCCTTGTCGCAGCGTGGCAAGAAGCTGCGTGAGAGCATCGACAGCTTCCGCTCATCACTGGTGACATTCATCCCCGACTCCACAAAGCGTGCCGCTGTCGAGGAGTTGCTCTCCACCAAGGTGGCGCCAACACCGGGAGTGCTTAAAGCCCTCACGTGGGAGCAGAAAATGTTTGAGGATAAACCGGCTATCGCCGCGGTGACTATCCTTACCAAATTGCAAGGCGACCTGCTCAACGCCGAGGCGGAAGCAATGTCCAACCTTATCACAAACGTGGATATAGGCGATGTGAGAGTCAACGAGCTCAACGCTTACGTGATTCCTACATCCAATATGATAA
>CAZLJS010000175.1:0-3884 GCA_964559895.1 uncultured Sangeribacter sp. | reverse complement strand
ACATTTCTCGAAATATTCGATTCTCGCGATTCTCGTAAAAATTGCGTTTTTTGAGATTTCGGAGAGATTTTCCGGTCCGCATTGAGTTTTTTGATGAGTTGTGCAACGACCATCTTTAGTTACGTATTTTTTACGCAGGTCTTTCTCTAAATTTTCTACTTCAGCAATGATTTTTTTTGAGCCTTCCAAATTGGGCTCGACAACTTTCATGTCAAAAATTTCCGGCTCCTCACACTTGCGTAATTTAGACACAACCTCATCGTTACTATTTTTATATACAAATTTTAATTGTATTTTAGATTCGTTGACATTTGGGACATTTTGAGCCTCTATCTTAAGTTTGGAGCAGTAGCGATGCGACAAAGTTTGGTATCCAAATTTCTCGTAATATTTTCTGAGATGGTCATCGGCAGGAATCAGAAATGAGTAATCAAAGCCCAATCGCCTGGCATGGTCATGCATCTCCCCTATCATCTCCGTCATGATACCTTGGCGACGAAATTCCGGACGGGTTGCAAGACCACATAAGTACAAAGCCGCACCTACCCTATCGTCGGTTTGTATATAAAAAGGAATACCCATCATAGCCGCCACTATGGAGCCATGATGGGTATGATATTTTACTAAATCGGGATTAAAATATGCGTCAAAAATGAGGTTAACATAGTCATCTGAATCACCAAAAGTGTCGCTCCACAGAGCCATCATTTGGGTTTTCACAGAGTCAATATCGAGGAGAGGATTAGCCATATTTCAATCCGAAAAGAGGGTTAAAATTGCGAACTATTTAGAAGGGATCTTGGAGGTGTTTTAGGATATCCGAAGGCAGTGAAGCGATGTGATCCGCCACCGCTTTTCGCAGTTCAGATACCGGACGGAAGCCCCAGGTGACACCGATACATTCCACTCCGGCACGGTGTGCGGTCTCCATATCCACGGCAGAATCGCCCACATAAAGCACCTCTGATTTAGGTGTAGGATGCTCATTGAGGATAGCGAAAACGATAGATGGATCCGGTTTGGTAGGCCTATCTTCGACCTGTCCGCAGACCGCCACGAAGGGTATTTCGGGGAAATAATGTTTCACTATTTTCTCCACCGCACTCTGGTATTTATTGGAAGCAACAGCCACCGAAACGCCCTTATTGACCAGCTCCTGAAGCAGCTGCGGGATACCTTTATAAGGTGTGGTAAGGTCGCAATTATGCTCGTTGTAATGTTGTTTGAAGCGTTTCAAAAGTTCCTCAAGGATGGTCTCATCCTGGGCATCTACCTGTGCTTTTTTGATAAGATTTCTCACGCCATTACCCACCATGAAGGGGTATGAAGAGAGAGCGTGCTCGGGGTAACCCATGCTTTTCAAAGCGTAGTTGCAGGAGTTTCCGAGGTCGGATATTGTGTTTAGGAGAGTGCCGTCGAGGTCAAATATTACAAGTGATTTCATACAGATCAAGTTTAAATTAGAAAGGATAACCTATCGAGAAATGGAAGCTGGAATCGCGGTGCCAATTAGGGTGAATTAGCGGCCACTCCACCTGTCCGGTAGCAGGATTATGTGCCTTCATACCCACGTCGAGACGGAGCAAAAAGTAGGTAAAATCCATACGGATACCCAAGCCATAAGCGGCTGCTATCTCTTTATAGAAGGTGTTGAAATGGAACATTCCACCCGGTTGATTTTCGTAGTTATGGATGGTCCAGATATTACCTAGGTCAATAAACGCGCCCATCTCTATCACCCAAAACAGCTTGGCTCGATACTCCGCATTGAGGTCCAAACGGATATCGCCGCATTGGTTAATAAAACTGGATACGGAGTTGGCGCCGTCAAAGCTACCGGGTCCGAGGGTACGCACATCCCATCCTCTCACGCCATTGGCGCCACCTTGATAGAAGCGCTTTTCAAAGGGGATAATAGAGGAGTTGCCATAAGGGAAAGCCACTCCCAAACCGGCATGAAGGGCCAAGGAATTGCGGGTATCAAAGACATGAATCAGCGAATAATCACCCTCAAATTTGAAATATTGAGCATAGTTAATACCAAATATTTTGTAGGGATTATCACGGAAATTGGAGCGATGGGTAAAGGCGCTATTGATAGCGAAAAGCAGGTTTCCGGCAGTCTCCGCCTTCAATCGCAAGGTATAGATATTCTGCTGCAACGACTGACGCCATAGTCCTGTGGTCGCCTTATTGGTGTGGTAAAAGCTATAGCCAAGGCGCATGATGAAATGGTCCTCATAGCTATATCTCAACAGAGGATTATTGGGCGCTATCTCATCAATAAAGTTGTTGGTGCTTTTAGGCAGATAGATATAGTCTATATCTATAGGTGTGAAGAGATGGCGAGTCTTACGGTCACGTTCGTTCCAGCGATATGCCCACCCGAGGTTAGCGATAACGCGAGTATATTCAGGACGTTCCTGATAGTTAAGCGAGGTATTGAACTCCGTGGAGGCCTTAATGCTGCGCTTGAATCTATCGGGGAGGAAGGGGAATTTAAACTTAGGGAAATTGATACTCACATCGAGTGAATACTCCATATACCTATTATTAATAAACCCATCCAGGTCGCCCGAAAGGGATTCATAAGCGCCACGGAATTTGGTTGTTAGCGTTTCAGAACCTTTGGCTATATTGCGGTGTGTGTATGTCACCGCGGCAGCGACGCCAAGGTCACCTTCGGAGTTTGTTCCCTCCAGTTCCAAAGCTATTGATTGGTTCTTATCGGGGGTGAGAAGCACATAAACGTCGATCCATTCTTGGTCGTTAAGTTCCACCACGGGCTGGCTTTTGACGTTGACAAACTTCAAGATACCCAGCCTGCTAAGAGCCTCATAAGTTTTGTCTATATCCTGTGCTGACCATTGCTGACCCGGTGTCACGAAACAGTTCTCATAGAGCACCGAAGGGCGCAAATACCTCTTGTCGCCATTGATGATTTCCAGGTTGCGGTAATAGGTGGTATCCTTACCCACATATCCGGAATTATCATACATGGTTGCGGCGTCATAGTCGGTGACGAATGTCACTTTGCGCACCATCCATGGCTTATCAGCACGTATATTGTTTTGGTTTATGGTCTGCGGCACCACCACGTTCATCGTGAGGTCCACATCTGTAGATTGATCCGCCGTGTCCGCCACAAAGGTGATAAACTCCTTTGAGAAAGCGTAATAGCCACGGTTGCGCATCTTGTCGGCGATGATAGAGCGCTGCGACTCGAGCACGTTCCTATCGAGGGGGTCTCCGCTCTGGATAGGGAAGATGACAGAGTCTGTCAGGATTAGGTTTCTAAGAGTATCGTTGGGAATATTATAGTCCATATTGCGCACCATATATTGTTCGCCCGGTGTAACTTTATAGTTGATTCTCACCTTCTTTTTTGAGGGGCGGAATATGGTATCCACATCTACGCTGGCATGCAGGAAACCGCGGTTGACGAAGGCTCGTTGGAGCTGTCGTTGCGACTGCTGCATCAGGTCTTCGCTATATATCACCGGAGCTTCACCCAATCGGCGCGCCAACTTATTATACCATTTGGTGCTATCCTTGCCACTCATATTATATATGCCGAGCTGCATCTTCACCTTCCACAACAGCTTATGGTTTGGCAGCTGCTTGAGGTAATTGAGCAATTCATCCTGGGCAAATGCGGTCTTTGCGGCAAGGGAGGTATCGTTGACGGTAACCGCCACATTATCCAATAGATACTGGCCATCGGAGAGGTGACGTACGGGACTACAAGCGCACATAAGCGAGAGCAACCCATAGGCTGCTCCCGCTATAACTACGCTTTGTATTTTACGATGTTTCTTAGACAACGATTTTTTACTTATTCATTGAGCAAGCTTTGCAAGGCTTCAGCTGCTTAAAGAAGTCAT
>CAZLJS010000174.1:0-3890 GCA_964559895.1 uncultured Sangeribacter sp. | reverse complement strand
GCGCCCCCGCTTGCCTTCCTAGCCGCGCTTCTCGGTCGCTTCCTAGCCTGCCTTCTCGGTCGCTGTAAAGCGGACGCTCCAAGGAGCGTCCCTACCCCGCTTGCGAGTTAGGCGTCTGCTTGCCCTCCCGTTTCCTCGCTTGCTTCCCTCCCCGCTTGCGAGTTAGGTGCCTGCATCCCCGGTCGCTTCCCCGCCCTTTTCCCCGTGCGGAGCTGTTCTGTTCAAAAGCTCCTGCTTTTGCTTTTAGCTATCCGGTTTTAGGCGCAGCACTCGCTGCGCTCCCCGTGCCGTTGCCGCGGCTTTTGTGAAAAAATGTGAGCATTTCTACTGTATTGCGATTATTTTATTAATTTTGTGGTTCGAATATTTTTTTTGAAAAACATGTCTTCAGAAAACACTACGTCCGGAGCCGGCTCCGCGAACTACGATATACGTCCCGACGTTCTAAACTTCGAGGATATCAGCAAGATGGTTCCCGCGCTGGCGGGCCACCGCAAACTGGTGGAGCGAGTGATGCATTGGCTCCAGGTGGATGAGGTCAACGCGGTGCACGGCCGCAACTGCCACGCCGTAGGCGTCGATTTCAGCCACGCCTTAATCGAGGATGAATTTAAGATAAAGGTGCGCGTCGATAACGAGGAGGTGCTCAGCCGTTTCCCCACAGGAGCGTTCATCACTGTGAGCAACCACCCCTTCGGCGCCTTAGACGGCATCATCCTGCTGCATATGGTGGGCAAGTACCGCCCCGACTTCAAGGTGATGGTCAACCTTATCCTTAACCAAATATCGGCGATGCGGCCCAACTTCATCGCCGTGGATGCCCTCGCCAGCGACGACCCCGAGAAGAAAAAGGTGTCAATGCAGGGCATACGTGAGGCTATGATGCTCGTCAAGAGCGGCTCCCCGCTGGGATTCTTCCCCGCCGGAGCGGTGTCGAAGGTGCAGAAAGACCTGCATATCCGCGACCGCGAATGGCAGTCGTCGATCATACGCCTCGTCAAGCAGCTGAAGGTGCCCGTGGTGCCGATTTATTTCCACGGTCACAACTCTACCTGGTTCAACATCCTGGGTATGATCAGCTGGAAACTGCGCACACTGCGCCTCCCCGCGGAGGTCTTTCGTCGCCGTGGCAAGTCGATACACATGAGCATCGGCGAGCCTATCACCGTGGAGGAGCAGACAGCGTGCCCCGACATGGAGGCGTTGGGTAAGCTACTGCGTGAGCGCACCTACGCACTGGAAAAGATAAAATAACACCCCGCGGCGCCATGCCGCCCTGCGGGAATTAGTGAAAAAGGATATTATAAATGAATGATATAGAGGAGGTAAAACGCGCCAAACAGCGTTTCGGCATCATTGGCAACGCGCCGGCACTCACCGCGGCGGTAGAACGCGCGGTGAAGGTGGCGCCTATCGACTTGTCGGTGCTCGTCACCGGAGAGAGCGGTAGCGGCAAGGAGTTTTTCCCTAAAATCATACATAACTGGAGCGCCCGTAAACACCGCAAATATATCGCGGTCAACTGCGGCGCCATCCCCGAGGGTACCATCGACAGTGAGCTGTTTGGCCACGAGAAGGGCTCCTTCACCGGGGCTATCTCGGCGCGCAAAGGCTACTTCGAGGAGGCCAACGGTGGCACCATCTTCCTGGATGAGGTGGCGGAGCTGCCATTGACCACACAGGCGCGCCTGCTGCGCGTGCTCGAGACCGGTGAGTTCCTCAAGGTGGGTAGCTCAGAGGTGCAAAAGACCGATATCCGCATCGTGGCAGCCACCAACGTCGATCTGATGAAGAGCGTCGCCGAAGGCCGTTTCCGCGAGGACCTCTATTACCGCCTATCCACCATACAGATACAGGTGCCGAGCCTGCACGACCGCGGCGACGACATAGAGCTGCTGGCGCGCAAGTTCGCCTACGACTTCTCTGAGCGCTATATGACCGCGAGCATCCGCTTCGGCAGCGACGCCGTCAACCTTATGCACGCCTATCGCTGGCCGGGCAACGTGCGTCAGCTGAAGAACGTGGTGGAGCAGTTGGCACTGTTCCACGCCGGAGAGGAGGTGTCGGCGTCAGACCTCAGCGAGTGCCTGCCGCGTGCCGTCACCGACGCTACCATGCCCACACGCCCGGGACAGAACACCGGCTACGAGGGTGAGCGCGAGCTGCTGTGGCAGATGGTGGTGTCGCTGAAAAATGAGATAGACAAGCTCAAAGAGATGGTCAGCAACGGCAACTACGACGAGGACCCCCTCTCAAGCGTGCTGGGCAAGCAGAAAGCACATCAGAGCGTGCGCTACACCGAGATACCGCTGCTCAACAGCAGCGACGACAGCGCCACCGAGGTGCGCTCATCACGCCCCTTCTCGCTCGAGGACTCGGAGCGCGAGGCTATCATCAAATCTCTCGAACGCAACGACGGCTCCCGCAAAAAAGCCGCCGTGGAACTAGGCATCTCCGAGAGAACACTATACCGTAAACTCAAGGAATTCAATATCATATAAAATGTCAGGCAAGAAGCAGATACTCATTACCTTTATCACCGTGCTAGTGAGCTCGTTGCTCTTATGCGGCTGCACCATCAGCTATAAGTTCAACGGGTCGGCACTCAACTACGACGTCTATCGCACCATACGCGTTAGCGAGTTCCCGATACGCGCGGCGCTAGTCTATCCGCAGCTGCAACAGACCTTTGAGAATCAGCTCCTTGACGTGATACAGAGCCAGACACGTCTGCAGGTGACCTCGGCATCGACCGCCGACCTGGAGATGAGCGGCGAGATTACCGGCTATTCCCTCTCGCCACAAGCCGTGGGCGAGGACGCTTACGCCACCCAGACACGCCTCACCATCACAGTGAAGGTGAAATATACCGACAATAAGAACGATGCCAACGACGTCGAATCATCGTTCTCAGCATACCGCGACTTCTCGGCAGACCTGATGCTCACCGACGTGCAGGATGAGCTGTGCCAGGAGATCTCTGAGGAGCTGGTGGATCTAATATTTAACGCAACGCTAGGCAACTGGTAACAACAACACACGAGGATGAGCGAAGATATATTATCAAAGTATGGCACCACGCCACGGCAATGGAGCGTGGAGGAGCTGCGCGCCGCCGCGGAGCAATACCCCTATTTTGTGGCACCCGACATAGAGGCTGCCGACGCCGAGAGCGTCAAGGAGGAAGCGGAGCTGCAGCGCGTCTGTCAGCGCATAGCCCTGAGCGTAGGCACCCGCGACGCCCTGGAACGCGTCCTGGGAGACTATGGCACCGACTTCGACAACTTCTATCCCGACATGGAGACACCCGAGCTCTCCACCAACGATACCATCGACACCTTCCTCGATAAATTTGGCAACACCTCCGACAAGGAGACCGACCTGCTCACGCGCATGATCTTCACCCCCACGGCACAAAGCGACGACTGGTTCCAGACAGAGATTGCCGCAGCCAACCGCGCCGAGGAGGAGGCTGCCGCCGCTCCGGTGCACGACGCCACCGCGGAACGTATCGACGCTTTCCTCAACTCCGGCACCGACTTCCGCGAGGAGATAAAGGCCAAGACCGAGGAGGAGACCGCCGCACAAGCCGCCAAGTCCGTCGCCAAACCCGAGAGTAAGCCTGCGGCCCAATCCGAGACCAAGCCGACCACCGTGCCTACCGCTGCTTCTGCGGATAAAGCTGCCGAGCCGACTTCTGCACCGACCACTGCGCCTACCGCCGCTGCTGCGGATAAAACCGCCAAGCCGGTGCGTCAAGAACCCAAAGAGGAGAGCGGCGCACCGTCACTGATGGAATCCCTCGCGCGCGTGATGATAAAAAATGGTAACTATGCTAAGGCATTGGAAATTATTACCGAATTAAATTTGGCTAATCCGAAAAAAAGCAT
>CAZLJS010000173.1:0-3911 GCA_964559895.1 uncultured Sangeribacter sp. | reverse complement strand
AAAATGATTATCTTAAAATCCCGTTTTAACAAAATCCGCGTCCTCGCCTGCCTCCTCGTCTTGGCCTTTAACCCGCTCTTTTCCCCGCTTTCCCATTAAAGCTAGGACGCGAGGCCTAGCTTTAGCAGTGCTGAGGGCGCAAGCCCGAAGTTGTAGGCGGAAGCCCCATCTGTGCCGCCGCCCCTTCTCCGCCCCTTCCTCGGCTTTTGCCGCTTTGGGCTAGCAGAGACGTCCTTCCCCGCCCTTTTCCCAGTGCGGAGCTGTTCTGTTCAAAAGCTCCTGCTTTTGCCTATACAGCGGCCATTGCCTTTAGCCATCCGCTTGCCTGCCATCATCTGCAGCCGCGGCGCCCTAAGCCTCAAAAAACGACTGCCTTATTGCAGGGCTTAAATAAAATTTTTACCTTTGCGATGACTGAACGTGATATGCGTGGATGAGCTATTGTTGGCATACCGACGAAGTCTATATCATCGAATTATAATCAAAAATTTAAGCTAATATGAGAAAAGTTGTTTCTTATCTGATGCTGGCAGTCCTGCTCCTCGGCGTCGTGTCTTGTAGCAAGGAGAACGACAAAACGCGCCTGCTGCAATGTGTACCCCAAGAGAGTTGCGCCATTGGCGTGATAAACCTGGAAAAGATGACCGAGAAAGTGGGCAACCATCCCTCCGACAATGGCGTCATCTATTCCTCCGCATTTAAGGAGGTGATGAGCCAATTTCGCAAACATGACCGCGAAACCATCAACGCGCTATACCGCGACGGCGCCATAGAACCCACATGGCTCACCGCCTATGAGTATGAGGGGGATATCTATGTGGCTGGCATCGTCAAGGATGAAAAGCGTTTCAAAGAGGCGTTTGAGAATATCAACGACGACACGTTTACCAAAGATAACGGCGTGCAGGTATGCAATAACGTGGTCATGGACGACGGCATCTTTATCTTCGCCACCCGCTCCACCAACGCCGACGCTGCCATTGAGATGCTCAAACAGGAGGAGAAGGTCTCCATCTACAACTCCGACCTCGGCAAACGCATCGAGGAGAAGGACGACGACCTATACGCCGTGGTGAATATCGCGAATATCCCCAATATCGGCGACCTGGCTTACATCAAGATGGGCATCTCCACCGTTTACAAGAACGCGCAATACCTGGAGCTCTCTGCCGACTTCGACAAGGGGGAAGCGGAGATGAAGGGTGAAATCCTCAACGCCAATTTCGAGCCGGCGAAAATCAACTCTAAGTTTAAGATGGATAAGCTCAGCACCGACGTTGTCAAGCAGCTCCCCGAGGGCGCCGACATGATATACGCCATCGACATACCCGCCTCACTTATCGACAATATTATGCCATTGCTAGCCACTATGGGCGGCAACCTCAGCTACATCCCCGCCGATGCGCTCGCTCTGCTGCGTAAGGTGGACGGCACGCTCGCCGTTGGCATGTATGAGATGACGGCCTCGCCAAAGATAGCGTTCGCCCTGGAGATGAGCGACAACGCCGCCGCACAGGAGGTAGTAAGCCTGATGGAGGGCCTACCCACCGTTTCAGACATGACGCTGATGACAAACGGCAGAATGGTGATAGGCGCCCCCAATGGCCTTAGCGTCACCGGCAACTCTCGCCATGAGCTCCTCAGCAAACTCGACGACAGCTGCGCCGGACTAATCCTCTCCTACGAATTTTTCAAAGGGGTGTATAACCTATCCTATGGCAACACCAACAGCCCCATCCATTCCGCCGTTATCTCCGCTGAAAACGACGACAACAGCGTCAAACTGGAAGCCAAAGCAATCTTCGGTGACAAGAGCCGCAACTCGCTGCTACATATCCTCGAACTTACTTCCAAATAACAGGTTATCAGACACACAACCGTTCCCAAACGACAACCAATCAGACATATACAGAAATAGGCACAGCAAAACTGTGCCTATTTTTATCTCTAGTCCTGAATATCGGGCCCGACTGTCATCGTCGCGCTCGGGGTTTAATCAGCGCTTTTAATCGCGGATATAATGCGGCATATCCTCGGGAATGACCATGGAAATCTCCACAAGTCCTGCCACAACACCCTGCTCGTCGCGCCATGCCGTCTGGTAAATCATCTTGCGCAAACCACCCTTCTGGATGGTGTAGCAGTTATATCCACCGGTGTCGAGCAGATGGCGTATGATCTGCTGCGAACGCTCATTGTGACAATCCAGCAAGTTCTTGCCTATCAGGTCACCACGCTTGGCAAAGGTGGCGCGCGATTTACTATTCATATAGATGATATTGCAGTCGGCATCGCAAACGGTCACCGCACAATTCATCTCCTTAGCCCAGTCAGGGATAACGTTGGTAATAGATTTCTCCATCTCTTTATGCTTTTTAATCACACAAAAATAGCACAAATCATGGATATCACCAAATCACGCCTTACGGATTAATCCATCGGGCCATCACTTTCCGGTACGTTCTCCACCTCAGGGAGCAATGACCAGTCATCCTGGTCATCGGCCATCCTACCCATCACCGACTCGGCACTACCGGCTTTATCAGCTACAATAGCATCACTGATATCCGAGATTTTAGCTATGTGTATATACATAGAGCTATTGTCGTTGGGATAAATCATCACGCCAAGGTCTCCCTTGGTGCAATACAGGAATCCTTTGGACTTCTTAACATCCTTAAAGCCCTTGTTTTTCATACCCTTGCACATCTTTTCATACAGATCCTTATAGCAGTCGGTGTACATGTTCACATAGGCTTCTATACTTACCACCTTCGCGTCTGTGTTGAAAAAATATTCTTCATGATCATAGGTACGGTAGGTATAGGTGTAGGTGTAATAATAGCCATACGTCTCTGTATGAGTCTTATAGATAGGCTTACTATCGGCAATGCTCTTATTGCAAACAGCAAAAGCACTGACATCATATTTATATCCACCCTCTACATCAGGCACATCCTCAAGACGATAGGTATTAACATAATTCTCCGCACTACCGGTGATATATTTAGTGGGATTATCGCCGATGTTCATCTTTGAAAAACCTGTGTCAGAGATATAGTTAAGCACCTTAGTAGCAACGGCGTCAACGTCGAAATAGTCGGATTCTACCTCATTAAGTAGCGTAGGACTACCTACCTCGTCAAACTCCTCCTTGCCTATCTGCTCACCTTTATCATTGTATAGCAGAAAACTTTTGCCATCTTTGACAAGCAGATCGAAGTCGGTATCCATATGGAGCTCGAAATCGCAATAGGTTTTAACATCCAAAAATTCATCGACATCCCTTATAGTGGCTTGTTCATCACCTTTTGTATTGTATATCACGCATTTATCCTCATCCACGCAGAAGAACTCATCTTCTCTGATGGAGACACCTTTAAACTTGGCGCGCACCACTACCTCATTGTCGAAATTCATCACGCCCCATTGGTCGTCATCATCATTATAACCGTAGAATTTATCATTAGAAGGATAGAAATTAATACCTTTCACCTTAGATGGAGCTTTGGTATATTCACCTTTCACGTCAAAGAAGCCATAAGAGTCATCTCGGCTAACGCCAACCTTACCATTTACCAGCCCCCACTGCACCGTCATATCATTCTTTAGCTTGGCTACGATTTCACCCTTCTTGTTAATGATGCAATATTGGACATCACCATCTTTCATTTTGGATGCCAACGCATAGCCGTCGCGGAACGAAGAGAGATAGTCAAATGAAGGCTTTATCACCACCTTACCTTTAGTATCGATAGCGCCAAACTTACCCTCCTCGGTGGCTATGATAGCCAATCCGTCTTGGAAGCCAATTGAGACCCTGGCAACCTCTTTATTGTTGATCGGGCCCACGGTGAACTTCGTCTCACCCTTCTCGTTGACAAACTCTATACGCTGCATTTTGCGGCATA
>CAZLJS010000172.1:0-3922 GCA_964559895.1 uncultured Sangeribacter sp. | reverse complement strand
AAGTTCAACAGAGCTAAATGGAGCAAGAAATTAACGCCATGAGCACCTCCCATCCCTACTAATTTACGCCAAGATGGAGCAGAGCGAAAAGTGAAGTAAGCCGTCATATAAAAATTGGCAACAAAGGAGAGTAGATAGCCCACCACATAGGCAAAGTTAATTCCGAGATAGCGGAGTAGCAAGTAGTAAATGCCATAGTGAATCGCCGTGGCCAATAAGCCTACGATTCCGAAACGGCACACTTCCTTGAAAACACTTTTATCCATGAATAGGTGTATGTGATGTATTTGACATAGCTATCTTTGGTCTGCTCCAACAATTTATCTTGAGCGCTTGCGCTGTAAAGATTTCATGGCCTATACGGTGGTCAAACCATTATCTTCTTTGGATTCTTTGTAGCACAATAAAGCACAGAAAAGACATGCCACCAAACTGCACACGCCGCCGAGTTTCAAACCTACAGGCAAATAGTCAAAGTTGATATGATGCTTACCTGCAGGTACAATGATGGCAGAGAATCCCAAATTGGCCCGATAAATTTTAGTGGGTGCGCCATCAATCGTTGCCGAAAAACCGGGGTCCGGAGATACACTAAAAAACATGACGCGTGTGGAGTCCAAGTCGGTAGTTGCCTCAAAGCCATGCGTATTTCCAGAAAACGACGTTGCTGTATGTGCTCGTAAATTCGCGACTATGGGTTCAAAACTAAGAGTATCCGTATTGGCAACAATTCCCGGCCGCATCACTTTCCGCAATGCTTCAACATCCGAATCTTCAATCACCAGATTCACCAACATAGGTTTCACAGGGTCTTCCAAGCCCAAATATAGAGAATCGTAGGAAGAGCGCGTCATATAGGAATCATAACAGAAGCCCATAGGCACATAATAGTTGAACGCATACCTTGAATAACGAGCTAAGCTATCTGTCAAAGTCAGCGTTTCAATAGGCAAATGTTGCTCTCGCAGAACATGTTCATCTTCACGATAGTCGTAAAATTCTTTAACCGACAATAAGATGTCGTGAGAAACTCGTCCTTGAGAAACATACAAAGTCACAGACACACATGAAGAATCTATTACTGCTCTATAGTCAGTTTGATTCTTATCAAATACAGAATGGAAAGAGGTAACTCCCGGTCGATTTTTCAAGAGAGCAAGATTACGAATAGAGTTATTTGTATCCGTTCGATATTGAAACGGCTCTGCGTTATAGGGCAGTGGATTATCTACTACATACTTCCAGATTCTACCACTCGTTGGCTCTTGTACATCGCCGGACAATAAATTTAAGTACAACGACCCTCCCAGACTTGTCACGGCAGAAACAAAAACCACACAGATGAGATACCGCACCTTTTGCTCAGAATATACGAACATACCTAACAACCATAGATTTAAGCCGGTCAGCAATAGTTCTAATTCAGCTCGCGTAGTTAAGCAATGCTTCATACACAGACGAAGCACGGTCAAACCAAGCATCATAACCACGATGCAAATCGTATAATACCAAAATATCCGACGGGGAATTTTCTGTTTCCGAAGGTAATAAAGAGACGATAAAATCAACATCAAACTCAATGCATAAAACCATCGATGGTAGTACACATTGGAATAGCCAGAGAAGATGCCGTTCAGCGGGGTAAATGCAGTAATAAAACATAGGCCTATGAAATATTTCAGCCATTTCATCTGTTTACATTGCAGCGAAAAGAGAAATAAGATTACGACAAGCAATCCTAAGACCGGCAAATACAAAGAGCGACTACTACAATCCGTCGGAATAAAAGCCACGGGAGTCCCCTCAGCCAATGAGGGCGTCATCAAAGTTCTAAATTGACTAATATTCCCAGTAATACCTAAATGAATCCACGCATCCAATACACTTGCAGTTGCTCGAGAGGTTCCACTCACGTGCACAAAAGTAGGAACCAGTACGACGCTCGACATCAAGATGCCAATCAGTACCGCCCCACAAGATTTTGCAAGACATTTGAAATGGGCTTGCCCCTTGTCATCATTTCCCACGGCATACATTCTAAACAGCATATACATAGCGGCAAATAAGAAGGAGGGCAATGCAAAATAATAGTTAATCCACGTGACGCCAAACGAAGCTAATGCCAATTGAGTATAACCATATTTTCTATGCGCAATGACGTTCTCGATGGCAATCAGCAACAACGGGAACAGAATCATCGGCTCACAAAAATGGTAATACCTCAGATTTGTGATAAAAAACGAGGAAAAACAATAGAGTAAGCCACCAACAATGCAATAACTATGGCTGAAATCCATTCGTTTAAGATACAAATAGGCCACGTATCCCACGGCTAAGCACTTCAACCAAAAGGCAAACGCGATTCCGATTAAAATAGAATGCTGTGGAAATAAGGCAATAATCCACGCAAAAGGACTGGTAACCGTATAAAAGCTATAACTTGCGATAAAGTTTTCTCCAAAGAATGTATTCCAACTCCACCACGGAGTACCCGAGGCTAACAACCGTTTCGTCTCCAATAAAAACGGAATCTGTTGACAGACAAAGTCGTCGAAATAGCAGTCGTAACCATTGATAAGACACAGTGGCAAGAGCGATAAAACGACAATCAAAGAAATCAAGACTAAGAGGGTTAAGGCCGGATGGTTACGGAAAAACCTCTTCATTCCACACGGGACTATTTTTGAAATTTTCATAAGAGTGCACATTGAGTGTTATGACCAAATTTCTTCAGCAATAGCATAGCGAGGGCGATGCTTTACTTCAACAAATATTTTTCCGATATATTCGCCAACAATGCCGATGCTGCACATAATCAATCCTCCCAAGAACCAAATAGAAAGCATCAGTGAGGACCATCCGGAAATAGAGTGATGGGAGAAATGAGCGACAAGCACCCAAATGGCTACAAGCAAATCAAGCACAAGCATCAAAAGACCGATCATAAAAATCAGACTCATGGGCTTTGCCGAAAACGATGTAATTCCATCAATAGACAGTGCCAACATCTTCGAGAAAGGATATTTTGACTCCCCAGCAATACGCTCGGCTCGGGCATATTGCACGACGGAATGTTTCAATCCAATGGCAGGGACAATGCCGCGCAGGAAAAGATTATTTTCCTGATATTCTTGCAATAGACAAAGCGCACGATTGCTCATTAACCGATAATCGGCATGATCGTATATGGTATCCACCCCCATTTGGCGTTGCAAAGTATAGAACGCATGAGCCGTAGTGCGCTTAAACCAGGTATCCGTAGTGCGTTGATTACGTACGCCATAGACAATCTCATCGCCTGCCCTAAATCGCTGAACCATTTCTCGAATGGCAAATGGATCATCCTGCAAATCAGCATCAATAGAAACCGCAGCGTCACATTTATTGCACACATACATCAGTCCGGCCATCAAAGCATATTGGTGGCCACGATTGTGGGCCAAAGAAATAGCTCGTACCTGAGGCGTTTGTTGATGCATTTTACGCAGTATCTCCCACGTCTCGTCCGTACTACCATCATTGGAACATAATATAAAACTGTCTGCTGAAATCAAGTGTTCCTCAGTCATAGTTGCCAAAAGGTCCAGCAACTTAGGAATAGACATAGGAAGTGCCTCTTGCTCATTGTAGCATGGGATAACGATGCTAATAATGGGGTCGTCCATAGGTATTGTTTTTACAAGCAGGATGGGATGAACTGAAAAATTCGCTGATGCTCTCATGTTCATTTGCAAGCGAATAGATTCAAGTGTGCGAAACAGAAAAGCAAATAAAAAGCACAATCCGGATATAGATAAGGTCGAGCAACCAACAAGAAATTCGGAGACCTGTGTTTTCTAAAATAGTCAGTAGCGTGTAGTTCCCATTCTTTGCGGTCTATGAATCCCCGATAAGACCATTCGTATATATACAAAAAGCGCAG
>CAZLJS010000171.1:0-3934 GCA_964559895.1 uncultured Sangeribacter sp. | reverse complement strand
ATGTATCTCAACCTGCTCGACTTGGACCTGGTATGCTTCATCGTCGATTCCAAAGAGGAGCTGGTGGGCATCGGCGTCTCCATGCAGTCCATGAGCCGCGCCCTGCAGAAATCTCACGGCAAACTATTCCCCTTCGGCTGGTATCATCTGCTCAAAGGATTGAAAGGTAAGAACGACCGCGTAGATCTACTCTTGGTAGGTATCAAGCCCGAATACCAAGGCAAAGGTGTCAACGCCCTACTCTTCCAAGACCTCATCCCGCAGTATATCAAGCGCGGATTCAAGTGGGCGGAGTCCAACCCCGAATTGGCTACCAACGACAAGGTACAGGGCCAGTGGCAATACTTCAAGAACCGTAATCACCGCAAACGCGTAGCGCTTAAGAAGACAATTTAATTTAGTACTAAACACACATATCATAATGCAACGTAGCGATTTTGAGATAATGGCTCCGGTGGGTAGCTGGGAATCCCTCTCAGCGGCACTCAACACCGGCGCTGACGCCGTGTATTTCGGCATTGAGGGTTTGAATATGCGTTCCCGTTCCAGTGCCAACTTCACCATGGCGGATATGGAGCATATCGTCGAGATCTGCACCGAGAAGGGTGTCAAGACCTACCTCACCGTCAATACGGTGATTTACAACAACGACATAGCGCTCTTGCATGAGATAATAGACCGCGCCAAGCAGGCAGGCATTACCGCCGTCATCGCCTCCGATATGGCAGCAATCCTTTACTGCCAAAAGGTGGGCCAGGAGGTGCATATCTCCACCCAGGTCAACGTCTCCAACGCCGAAGCAGCGCGCTTCTACGCCCAGTGGGCCGACGTGCTGGTGTTGGCGCGTGAGCTCAACCTGGAGCAAGTAAAGGAGATCTACGACACCATCGTCAAAGAGAATATCTGCGGCCCTCACGGCGAGCTGTTGCGCTTGGAAATGTTCTGCCACGGCGCCCTATGCATGGCTGTCAGCGGCAAATGCTACCTCTCGTTGCACCAAATGAACTCCTCGGCAAACCGTGGCGCCTGCAACCAGATATGCCGCCGCGGATACCGCGTCACCGACCTAGAGACCGGCGACGAGCTGGAGATCGACAACAAATATATCATGAGCCCCAAGGACCTGAAGACCATACATTTCCTCGACAAAATGGTCGATGCCGGAGTGCGCGTCTTCAAGATTGAGGGCCGTGCCCGCGGTCCCGAATACGTGGCACAGGTTGTCACCGCCTACGATAAGGCGCTGCGTGCCATCTGCGACGGCACCTACAACGAAGCCCTCGTCAACGAACTAGACGAGGAGCTCAAGAAGGTCTTCAACCGCGGCTTCTGGAACGGCTATTACCTGGGCCAACGTCTCGGCGAATGGAGCGCCAAATATGGCTCCTCGGCGACACGTACCAAGATATACGCCGCAAAATGTACCCGCTATTTCCCCCGTTTGGGCGTGGGTGAGTTCCGTCTCGAGGCAGGCGAGCTGAAGCCTGGCGATGAGGTAGTGGTAACGGGCAACACCACCGGCGCCCTGATGTTCTCCATCGAAGAGATACGTCTCGACCGCGACCCGGAGCCTAAAGCGGTGAAAGGAGACACATTCTCCATCCCCGTCCCCGCCAAAGTGCGCCCCGGCGACCGCCTATATCTATGGCGCGACAACGAGTCACTCAATAAATAGGACGATTTATATATAGCTATCTAAGGCTAAGATTTAAAAGTAGTGTAAAATTTTTATGAATCATTTGCATGGCATAAAATTTTACGCTACTTTTGCGACACCTTAGACCATGAATTAACAACTAAAAACAATATGTATAAAATAGTAAGCAAACGCTATCTTTCACCTCAAATCACCGAGATGAAAGTTTATGCGCCCCGAATCGCGACATCAGCGCTTCCCGGCCAATTTATCATCGTGCGTGTGGATGAGCAGGGGGAACGTATTCCTCTCACTATCTGCGACTACGACGCCACCGCAGGCACAATTACCATAGTGACACAAACCGTAGGCTACTCTTCCGGCAAGATCAACGCCATGGAGGAGGGTGAGGCTTTTGCCGACGTTGCCGGTCCTTTGGGCCGTCCCTCCGACCTGCTGGAGCTCTCCGACGAGGAGCTGAAACAGAAGAAAATCCTCTTCGTGGCAGGTGGCGTGGGCACCGCTCCCGTCTATCCACAAGTGAAATGGCTTAAGGAGAGAGGCATCAGCGCCGATGTAGTGATTGGCGCCAAGACCAAAGAGCTCTTCACATACGTAGAGGAGATGCGCCAAGTAGGCAACGTATATCTCTGCACCGACGATGGCTCCGAAGGGTTCCACGGCATGGTACCAGCCCTGATGAAAGACCTCATAGAGAACCAAGGCAAGGAGTATAACCACTGCGTCATCATCGGCCCTATGATCATGATGAAATTCGCATCGCTCACCACCAAGGAGTATGGCATCCCCACTATGGTGTCGCTCAACGCCCTTATGGTGGATGGCACCGGCATGTGCGGCGCTTGCCGCGTTAGCGTCGGTGGCAAGACTCTCTTCACTTGCGTAGATGGCCCCGAGTTTGACGCCCATCAAGTGGATTTTGATGAGGCTATGCGCCGCCAAAACATGTATCGCAACAATCCCAAAACTCTTTCCCAAAACCATAAATGTGAGTGCAACAATGGCAAATAAGATACCACGCGTGGCTGTCCGCGAACAAGAGGCAGCCGTGAGAGCTACTAACTTTGAAGAGGTATGCTATGGCTACAATGCCGAGGAGGCAGCATTGGAGGCTTCACGTTGTCTTAACTGCCCCAAACCGCGTTGCGTAGGCGCTTGCCCTGTCAACCTCAATATCCCCGGCTTCATCAAAGCACTCCACGAGGGTGACATGGCTGCCGCTGCCAATATTATCGCGCAAGACAGCTCCCTGCCCAGCGTTTGCGGTCGTGTATGTCCCCAAGAGACACAGTGCGAAGGCTCCTGCGTGCTTGGCATCAAGGGCGAGCCAGTAGCTATCGGTAAGCTCGAGAGATTTGTCGGTGACTGGAAGATTGCCAATGCCGACAAGCTCCCCACCCCAGCGATAGAGAAGAATGGCAAGCGTGTGGCTATCGTAGGCTCCGGTCCCTCGGGCCTCGCTTGCGCGTCAGACCTCGCCCGCATGGGTTATGAGGTGAAGATATTTGAGGCGCTACATAAGGTAGGTGGCGTGCTCGTGTATGGCATCCCCGAGTTCCGTTTGCCCAAAGATAAGATTGTGGCACGCGAAGTGGAGGCTGTCAAGAAACTTGGCGTGGAGATAGAGACTGACGTTATCGTAGGCCGCACCACCACCATCGACCACCTCATGGACAATGAGGGTTACGACGCCGTATTCGTAGGCTCCGGAGCCGGTCTCCCCCGCTTTATGAATATCCCCGGAGAGAACCTCAACGGCGTATTCTCCGCTAATGAGTTCCTCACCCGCGCCAACCTCATGCGCGCTTACGACGAGGAGTATGCCACCCCTATCGCAATCGGCCAACGTGTGGTAGTAGTAGGTGGCGGTAACGTGGCTATGGACGCCGTGCGCACCGCTAAGCGCCTCGGCTCCGACAGCTATATCGTCTATCGCCGTAGCGAGGCTGAGCTCCCCGCACGCGTCGAGGAGGTACACCACGCTAAGCAGGAGGGTATCGTGTTTAATATGCTCACCAACCCTGTAGAGGTCCTTGGCGACGAGAAGGGTAACGTGGTAGGAATCCGTTGCGTGAAGATGGAGCTTGGCGAGCCCGACGAGAGTGGTCGCCGTTCACCGGTGGTAGTCCCCGGCTCTGAGTTCGTGATCGACTGCGACGTAGTGATCATGGCACTCGGCACCAGCCCCAACCCGCTTATCAAAGCCACTACCAAAGGCCTTGAGACCAACCGCCGCGGCTGCATCGTAGCCGACGAGGAGGGCCGCACTACCCGTGA
>CAZLJS010000170.1:0-3958 GCA_964559895.1 uncultured Sangeribacter sp. | reverse complement strand
GCTAAACTCGTTATGGAGAACGCATTGGCTGACGCAGGCATGAAACCCGAAGATATCGACTATATCAACTTGCATGGCACCTCTACCCCTGTGGGCGACCGCAGCGAGGCCAAAGCCATCAAAGAGGTCTTCGGCGACCACGCCTATAAGCTCAACTTGAGCGCTACCAAATCTATGACAGGTCACCTTCTCGGTGCTGCCGGCGCTTTGGAAGCTCTCTTCACAGTGAAATCTATCGAGGATGGTATCGTGCCCCCCACTATCAACCACAACGAGGATGATAAAGACGAGGAGATCGACTACAATCTCAACTTCACATTCAACACAGCGCAACGCCGTGAGATCAACGCCGCTTTGTCCAACACATTCGGCTTTGGTGGTCACAACGCCGCTGTCATCATGAAGAAGTACAAAGGCTAATCATCGATAAAGACTATTCTCTCAATAAGGAGATGTCAGTAATAAAAAGGATGCTTCCCACGGGGAGCATCTTTTTTTTGTCACCTAGCCGGCGATTGGCTCGCGTCCTCAGCATAGGGCGCGAGCATGGGAACTTCGGGCTGACGCCCTGCACTTCGGGCTTGCGCCCTCAGCACAGCTGTTCAAAAGGTCCTCCTTTTGCTTCCACTAAATACCATTAAACTAGTTAAATAGCGTTTAAAATGGCGGCAAAAAAGTTAACATGCCTGAAATCGTCGGTAACTTTTTTATCCCCTAAAGTGTTCCTTTATCGAAAACATTCAGATAAGGTAACTCAAAAATTTGATTAGTGGTATATGCGATGGAAATGCGTATATGCCACCTTTTTTGATTGATAAATGGGTACAGATAATAATAAATCATGTTATGTGCTATTCATAGTTGATCGCCGGATGGCAAGCAGCTATGAGGGTAGGCAGCTATTGCGATTAAAACAGTAGAGTAATTAATAGTATTGTGCATATTATGTTTAACTCTGCAGCGGTCCGTGAGGCCCGTTGCAGAGTTCGTTTTTTCTTAAAGGATGTTATTTTTTTTTTTTTTTCTATAAGGCGCTTTTTCTGTCTCAAAAAATTATACTAACTTTGCACCCGATTTCGAGACTGAATGTTTTCGTTATTCATTGTAAGCGAGGCCTATGGGGTTCATAGGCACATTTATTGGGAATAGTATTTTATTTACCCACAATAGATATAATTAATTGAGATTATTAGCACTTTAGCTATGAAAAGTACCGTAAAAATTATGGCACTAGTCTTGTTTTACGTAATGACTTTGCCTATGTTTCAAGCACAAGCAGCCACTACTTCTGTAAAAGATGAGGCGAGTGGACTGTATTTTTCAATTATCGAAGGTGAGGCCTATGGCTATGCCGGTGTTTGCCAAGTATCAGCCGTTCCCGCTGGTGAGGCTAAGTATTCCGGCGATTACGTTGTCCCCGAGACTGTAACCATCAACGAGAAAACTTATCTAGTAACAACAATCGGCGTTGACGCGTTCTCAGAGTATCCGGCAACAGATAATTACATCACCTCCGTGTCACTGCCCGACAGCATCACAGAGATTTGTGAAGGAGCCTTCGCAGGTTGCCGTAAAATCACAGCTATGACCTTGCCTGAGAACCTTACCGAGATTGGCACATATGCATTTGCGGCTAGCGGTATCTGGTCTATCACTATCCCCGAAGGTGTGAAGCATATCAGCAACAACGCTTTTGAGGACGCGCATCTTTTCTCTGTAACCTTGCCCGAGACATTGGAGACAATCGGTGACAGCGCGTTTGACGGTTGCCATTTCCTTTCCTCTATCGTCATCCCCGACAATGTGACCTCAATAGGTGCAAGGGCGTTCTATGCCTGCATTTTTCTTGAGACCGTGTCTATCGGTAGAAGCGTGACAGAGATTGGCGCTTATGCGTTCGCACACTCCGATGGCATCCTCAGCGTGACCTGCTACAATACTACCCCTCCCACTATCGAGGAGAATGCGTTTGACAGCAATATCTATCCCCAAGCATATCTCTATGTATATCCCGAGGTGCAAGACCTATATGAAGCACACAACGTTTGGACTAAATTCAACGATATAACAACCGGTGTGGAGAAAACAGAGGTGACAACACTCGACGTCGTAGTTAACGGCAACCAAATCTCCATCGTTGGCAACAACGCACACAATTCCCAAACCATTATCTATAACCTAAACGGAGAAGTGGTTTACCGTGGCAATGACAGCGAGATTCTCGTTTCCTCACCCGGTTTTTACCTCATCACTGTCAATGGCGGCACACTCGTCAAGAAGGCAGTAATCAAATAAATCTGATATATGTGCCGAGTCTCTTGGCGTTAGGTTTGAGGTCGTCCCACATGGGGCGGCCTTTTTTAATGGATTTAGGTGAAATTTTCCTTTTTTATGGCTGAATTGATGAAAAAATCATATAAGAATGTGCTGTATGTATAAATTTTTTATAACTTTGCGCAAACGAATTTAGATAACCTTGAAGTTCCTATTGCTATACCAACCGACGGCCTAAAGACTGCCTGAAAGTGTGTGAAAGAACTTACTATTTATTCTATTTATATGAAACGTATTGTGAAGCTTGCGGCCACTGCCGCGGCACTTATCTTATCTATTCCTGCGTTAAATGCAGAGACATTCCTGTATGAAGGGTTGTATTACTCGACCCTTAGTGACACATCAACGATCCCCCTGGGCTATGTTGCCTCCAACTATGCCGGAGCGTGCGAAGTAGTGGCTCCTACGGCTAATTCTACCGTCTCTTACAGCGGAAACATCACCGTGCCCGAAGAGGTATATTACAACGGTCAGAAATACCTGGTGACACAAGTCGGGCAGGCTGCCTTCACTGAATATCATGGTACCAAAGTGGATAATATCACCGGCATCACGCTCCCCGAGAGTGTGACAGTGATAAGCGCGGAGGCGTTTGAGAACTGCACCGAGTTGACCGGATTCACTATCCCCGCCAATGTCACCACTATCGGAGCGGAAGCCTTCAAGAACACAGCTATCACTAGTATCTCAATCCCTTATGGCGTGACAAGGATAGAGAACGATACATTCTATGGCTCTCAGAGCCTACGCTCAATCAGCTTGCCCACCACGCTTACTTATATAGGTAATCGAGCTTTTGAGCTATGCACATCGCTCAGCGAGATGATAATCCCCGAGGGGGTGACCACGATTGATTCTGATGCGTTTTACGGGTGTTCCGCTTTGGCTAGACTCTCATTGCCATCTACACTGACGAGCATAGGCGAAAGCGCGTTTGAGTTTTGCACGGCGTTGACCACCCTCACCGTGCCTAATTCGGTGACCAGTATCGGGGCTTCGGCGTTTGACTACTGCTCAGCTCTTACCAGCGTGAGCCTCGGTAGCGGTTTGAGAACTATCGGTGAGTATGCTTTCGCCAATTGTGATAATATAAAAAATGTCTCCTGCTATAGCCTGACGCCCCCTTCGGTATATTACAACTCATGGTCCTGCTACAATACCGCGGAGCTGGATGTTTATCCGCAGGTTACATCATTGTACAAGGCTCATGATGTGTGGGTATATTTTAAAAGTGTCACCACGGGTGTGGAGAGCGGTGATGCGTCACCGTTGACGATATCGCTGTATGGCGCGACGGTGGTAGTCGGTGGCGATGCGCCTACCCTGGAGGTGTACAGCCTCGGTGGTAGCTTAGTGTATCGCGGAGAGGCTACACGTCTCACCCTGCCCCGCGGCGAGTATATAGTGCGCGCCACGGATAGCCACGGCAGCATATCGCGCAAAGTGGCGCTGTAAAGGGGGCTGGTGCCCTCTAGCGAGTAGGCTGCGCGAAAACCGGATGGCTAAAGGCAAAAGGAAGACCTTTTGAACAGAACAGCTCCGCACGAGGAAACAGGCGGTGTAGGGACGCTCCTTGGAGCGTCCGCTTTACGGCGACCTGATGTCATCCGCTTTACGGCGACCT
>CAZLJS010000169.1:0-3984 GCA_964559895.1 uncultured Sangeribacter sp. | reverse complement strand
AATTATTATTAAAAGAATTTTTACCTTTTCAATGTGCAAAGTTAATATTTTTTCTCCAATATTGCCATCTTTTATCCGCTTTTTATTATTGTATTTGTTTTATGGATGGCTTTGTGCGGAATGGATGCGCATTTTTGAACTTTTACAGCATGGGATCAGAGGTTAAAGTAATAGGTTCCCGTGGATAACACTACGTAGAAATTATAGTTTACGCCGTCGAGATAATAGGAGGTGTTGACCGCGCCCACGTCGATGCCATTGTTCCACACATCGACCCACGGGTTCCAGGCAGAGAGCACCGTGGCGTTGTATAGCACTCCATTGTAGGAATAAGAGACATGCATGGGCACGGTGCGCCACACCCCCATATCATCGTATCCGCACCCTACCACACTCACTACTCCGCTGGGCTGTGGAGGCGGTGGAAACAACGGGGCAGACATCACGGCGTGGGGCATCGGATTACCGGGGAAGCCCCAATTCACACGTCGCGGGGGCATCGACTGGCTCCAATTGATAACCGGATTGGAGGGCTTGGCAGGGCCTAGGTTCACACCCTGATTCAATGGTCTGCCGGGCAACCGCATCGGCCGCGGTGAGCCCCCTCGCTGACCGAAAACAAGCATTACTGACATCATTAGGATGGATAAGACAATGGTTCGCATAGGTCGTAGAATTTGATTGAATGTATAACGTCGCTCCCTTTTGTTTGGTTTATAGACATAAAAAAATCACGACGCCATTGCTGACGCCGTGACCATTATCTATCTGCTGAATTATTTTCTGCAAAAGAGGTATTGTGCGATCTGAACCGCATTGAGCGCGGCACCCTTCTTGATTTGGTCTGCTACCACCCAGAATGTCAAGCCTTTGGGGTTGGACAAGTCTTTGCGGAGACGACCTACGTAAACGGGGTCTGTGCCGGCTGCATTGAGGGGCATGGGATATACCTTGTTGGCGGGATCATCCACCACTACCAGTCCCTCTGCCTCGCTGAACGCTTTCTTCACATCGTTGATGTCGAGCTCTTGCTCTGTCTCAACCCAGATAGCCTCGCTGTGGGCACGCATCACCGGTACGCGAACGCACATCGCTGATACTTGTACCTTGTCGGAGTGCATGATCTTGCGGGTCTCGTTGTACATCTTCATCTCCTCTTTAGTGTAGTCGTTGTCGGTGAAGACATCTACTTGAGGGATGAGGTTGTTGATTAACTGCGCGGAGAACTTAGACACGGAGGGTGTCTCACCGGCAGCTACCTGCTTAATCTGGGTCTCGAGCTCCTGCATACCTGTGGCACCGGCACCTGAAGCGGCTTGATATGTAGCCACGTGTACGCGGGTGAGGGGGCTGAGCTTGTTGATAGGATTAAGCGCCACAACCATCTGAATAGTAGTACAGTTGGGGTTACCGATGATACCTTTGGGACGGTTGAAAGCGTCGTCGCCATTCACCTCGGGCACTACCAATGGCACCTGGGGATCCATGCGGAACGCGGAAGAGTTGTCGATCATCACCGCGCCGTGGCGTGTGATAACATCTGCATATTCCAATGATACAGAGGCACCTGCGGAAACGAATGCCACCTCTACACCTTTGAAGAGGTCGTCGTCGTGACGGAGCTCCTCTATCACATACTCTTTACCGAGGAAGGTGCGAGTCTGTCCGGCACTACGTTTGGAACCGAAGAGGCGTAGGTTATCAATGGGGAATTTCTGCTCGGCAAGCACGCGAAGGAACTCTTGACCTACGGCACCGCTTGCGCCTACTATTGCTACATTCATTATTGACGTCCTGAAGTTGCTACTTTACGATCTATTTTCTTGACCAGACCTTGAAGCACGCTACCGGGGCCGAGCTCGATAAACTCATCGGCGCCATCGGCGATCATAGCCTGCACGTCTTGTGTCCAACGTACGGGAGCGGTGAGCTGCTTGATAAGGTTAGCTTTAATCTCCTCGGGGCAGCTGTGGGGCTTGCCATCCACGTTTTGATAAACGGGGCATACGGGAGCGTGGAAGTCAGCAGCAGCGATAGCCTCTGCAAGTTCCTCTTGTGCGGGCTGCATCAAGGGGCTGTGGAACGCACCACCTACTTTAAGTTTCAACGCACGTTTAGCGCCGGCTGCGAGCATCTTCTCGCAAGCTGCGTCGATACCCTCTACGGTGCCGGAGATTACCACCTGTCCGGGGCAGTTATAGTTGGCGGGAGCTACGATGTCATCGACCTCAGCGCAGAGCTCCTCTACCTTCTCATCGGGAAGGGCGAGCACGGCAGCCATTGTGGAGGGACGAAGCTCACATGCTTTCTGCATAGCGTGGGCACGGGCGGACACCAGTTTAAGACCCTCCTCAAATGAGAGAGCACCGGCAGCTACCAATGCGGAGAATTCACCTAATGAGTGACCGGCAACCATGTCGGGTGCGAACTCATCACCCATGGTCTTAGCCAATATCACTGAATGGATAAAGATGGCAGGTTGTGTTACCTTTGTTTGTTTCAAATCATCCTCAGTACCTTCAAACATCAAGTCTGTGATGCGGAAACCGAGTACTGTGTTTGCTGTCTCAAACATTTCGCGAGCTACAGGGTTGTTATCGTATAGGTCTTTGCCCATACCTACAAATTGCGCGCCTTGGCCCGGGAATACAAATGCTTTCATATTGATACCATATTTATAGGGAGCGGCAGTTGCCTTTCGCTCCTCTTATTAACTTTTCTGTTGCAAAGTTACTATTTTTTATTGATATATACATATATTTTGCTATTTACTAAATTTTCGCTACCTTTGCAAATGATAATATTTTATCTTTATCTATACTGTAATGACAGATACTAACAATATGTTATCACTTCTCGAAGGGTTTACACTCACCAACGCCGAGGATATCGCCATGGATATCGCCAAGGAGCTACGGCAACGCCGCATCGAGAAGAATCTCACCCGCAACCAGCTTGCCGAGCGAGCACGCGTGCCGGCGAGCAACGTCGCGCGCTTTGAGCAGAAAGGGCTTATCTCGCTGCAAAACCTCATTAGCCTCGCCATGGCCATGGGTTACACCTCAGAGATACGCCACATCTTCTCCCAGCCTAAATACAGCACCATGGAGGAGCTTGATCAGATACGCCGCAACTCCGGTAAAAAGAAAGCACATAGACTATGAAAAGAATCGAAAAACTAACGGTACGATACCACGGAGCAATAGTCGGAACGCTCTCCTTAGCGCCCGACAATAAGCTATGCGCTTTTGAATATGATAAATCATGGCTTGTCAACGGCTTCAGCATCTCCCCTCTGGAACTGCCATTGAAGTCCGGCATATTCGTAGCCAAACCGCTACCCTTCTCCGGAAATTTCGGAGTCTTTGAGGATAGCCTTCCTGACGGATATGGCAGGTATCTACTCCATAAGACCTTACTTAAGGAGAATATAGACGACACCTCTCTTTCAGCGCTTGATAAACTGAGCATTATAGGCAATGGAGGCATGGGCGCTCTCACTTATGAACCTGCTACAATAATCGCGCCGGCAGAAGAGATTCACGACTTCGATAAACTCCAGCAGAAAGCGCTCAACGTACTTAGCGAGAGGACGGACCAAGATGCCGACTTACTGCTATTCAACAGCCGCAACAGCGGTGGTTGCCGTCCTAAAGCCATTTTCTCCGATGACGAAGGCCATTGGATTATCAAGTTCCGCCACACATACGATCCAAAAGATATGGGCATACAGGAATACCGATACAACGTAGCAGCTCGCAAATGCGGCATTAATGTACCTGAATTCAAGCTAATTAACAATAAATATTTCACAGTTAAACGATTTGACATCACGCCTGAAGGTGAACGCATCCACACCGTCACCGCAGGTGGGCTGCTATGCGTATCTCTCGACAATCCCGTACTGGACTACAGCAATCTATTGGCACTGACAGGCTTCCTCACGCAGAATCCAGACGACGTGGAGGAGATGTATCGCAGAAT